>NZ_JBFBAD010000014.1:0-64688 GCF_040682075.1 Actinoplanes sp. NPDC051411
GATCCGGGCCTTCGGCCCGGAACCCCCTCTCCCAACTGTGATCGTCAGGCGGCGGCCGGGAGGCGGTAGCCCTCGGCCAGCCATTCACGCAGCGAGCGGACCTCGGGGGTCAGCTCGCGCACCCGGGCGGGGTCCCGCGGGGTGGTGAACTCGTCGGCGAACTCGGTGTAGTACTGCAGCATGTTGCCGAACTCCTCGGCGCCGGGGAATCCGAACGCCCGGAACTGGTCGTGGGTGACCGGCCGGTACTCGACCGACTCACCGAGCGCCTCGCCCAGCGCGTCGGCGATCTGCTTTCCGGTGACGATGTCGCCGGCCACGCTGACCGTACGGCCGATGAACTCCTCGCCGCGCCGGAAGATCGACAGCGCGACCCGGCCGATGTCGGCCGAGGCGATGCCGGCGATCGGGGCGTCGCCCATGGGGATCGTCAGCAGGAGCCGTCCGTCGCTCCCGCGGGTGGGCGCCAGGGCGTCGGCCAGGTTTTCGTAGTAGAACGTGGTGCGCAGGAACGTGGTCGGCACCCCGGCCTCCCGGAAGAACGCGTCCGCCTCGGCCTTGGCGTCGAAGTGCGGCACCTTGTACTTGCCGAGCAGCGTCGGCATCCGCGGGTCGTCGACCGGGATCAGCTCGCGGGTGTCCTCCAGGGTCGACCAGACCACGTGCTTGACCCCGGCCTTGCGGACGGCGTCGATCAGGTTGTGCACGTACTGCTGCTCCCGCTCGGGGTCCATGTGCGTCCAGAAGTCGGTGACCAGGAACGCGCCGTCGGCACCCTCGAACGCCTCGGCCAGGCCCCGCGGGTCGGAGTAGTCCGCCGTCACCACCTGCGCGCCGAGCTCCGCCAGCTCCCGCGCCTTCGCCGAGGTCACGTCCCGGGTCAGCGCCCGCACCGAGAACTCGTCCCCGCCATCGGCCAGAATGGCGCGCACGACCCCGCTACCCTGAGCACCGGTCGCACCCACCACCGCGATCGTCTTGGCTGCCACTGCCATCACTCCTCAGCTCCCGTGATCCGCTGTGGACCACTGCCCCGCACAACCGCGCCTCCCGCCAGTTTCTTTCAAATTTTAAATATCTGTGCGCACCGTCACTTGCCCGGACCGGCGATCCGCTCTCCGCTGGGCGCAGCGCGACATCGAGCACGATGGCCCGGTTCCGGCCGGAGTCGATGGAACGCTGGCCGAGGCGCTGAAGCTCGCCGGCGACGACCGCGACGATCTGGGCACGGCCTCCCGCGCGTCGACGCCCTGGGGGCCGCTGCGGATCCCCGGGCGCTCTCGGCGTGCCGGCCGAACGGGTCCCGCCAGGGCCGGACGACCTACTCGGCGGCGATCCGGCCGGGCAGGCCAACACGCTGATGAAGCACGGGTTGGTCAGCGAGCAGCAGGGCCGGATCGACGAAGCCCGCGGCTACGCGACGCGCCCGCCGGCCGGCGACCACCGCGAGGCGCTGGTCCACATCCGAGCGGCGATCATCCGGCACCGGGAGTTCGGCAACCGGTACGGCGAGATGTCCGCCTGGGCTGAAGATCATTTCGGTTGCCGATCGGTGATCATCACCGCGGCCGGGGACGAAACCCCTGGTCATGGCTCCCGCAATAGGACTCGAACCTATAACCTGCCGGTTAACAGCCGGCTGCTCTGCCAATTGAGCTATGCGGGATTGCGCTTGGCACCCGCCCTTCCTGGTGCCGGGGAACAGAGTACATGACCCCCGGGCGTCCGGGCCAAGGGGTTCCCCCGGCGCGCCGCTCCCGGTGGAAACTCGGTGCGCAGGAGTATCCGACCAGGAGGATGGGTATACCCGGAGTGACGCAGGCGCGTCACCGAACGGAAGGAGCCGCCATCATGCGCGGAAAGCTGATGTTCATCACCGGTCTCGCGGCGGGCTTCGTCCTGGGCAGCCGTGCCGGCCGGGAGAAGTACGAGGAGATCCGGGCGAACGCGAAGAAGGTCTGGGAGAACCCGACGGTGCAGGAGGCTGCGGGGGTTGCTCAGGCGCAGGCCACCAAGCTCTACAGCGAGAGCAAGGACAAGCTGCAGTCGTCGAAGCTGGGCGAGAAGCTGCAGTCGGCGACCACGACGTCGTCGTCGTCGTCCAACTCTCACCCGCTGAGCTCGTCGAACAGCACGGCGTCCGGCAGCACTGTCTGATCTGCCGGATTCGTCGAAGGCCGCTCCCCAGCCCCCGGGGGCGGCCTTCGGCATGCCGGGGAGAGGAATTTCGAGCTGTCGCGCGAGGCAGCGTTCGTTTGAAGACCGACGCTATCGCGCGGGGCAGGGCTCGTTTTCCGGCGCGAGGCCGAGGGCGGCGAGCTCCGCCCGGAGGTACGCCAGGTCCGACGCGATCTGTTCGGCCGAGGGGTCGTCGACGTGCGGGGCCAGCGTCAGGTATTCGGTCTGGGGGCCGTCGGGGCCGAGCAGCGTGGCGAGGGCGGCGCGCCACGCGTCGAGCCGGGGGCCCGGGGCGGCGGTGAGGCGCACCTCGATGATCGAGAGCCCGGAGTCGGTGAGCATTTCCAGGCCGGCGACCGGGTCGTCCCAGGTGCGGGTGACGTGGTCGAGGTCCAGGCGCACGCCGAGGCGGTCCTTGTCGATGCGGGCGAGCGCGGCCACGGTTTCCTCGGGACTGTCGACCGCGTACCCGGAAGCGGTGTGGAATCCGACCCGGACCGCGCGTCCGGTCTGCCAGGCGATGTCGGCGAGGCCGCCGGAGAGGCGGCGGAGGATGCCGGCGCCGGTCTTGGCGGTCTCTTCGTCCCAGTCGGCCTTCGGTGCGAGCCCGATAGTGCTGACGGCGCCTCGGACGGCGTCGTCGGGCAGCAGGTCGACGAGGACGCGGGCGAGGTCGAGGGTGTATTCGCGGCGGGCCGGCTGGTTCCAGCCGGGCTGAGGGTCGTTCTCGCCGTCGTCGGGTTCGGACCGCTCGCCGCCGCCCTCGATGAAGGGTGAGCCGTTCTCCTCGTCGAAGGACAGTCCGCTCAGCGTGACGACCTCGAGCCGTCGGGCGTCGAGTTCGGCACGCAGCCGGGTGCGGATCCGTGCTCCGGTGGCGAGGGCGGCGGCGAGCGCGGGCGGAAGCCAGAGGCTCACGCCGAGGGAGTCGGCACCGATCATGGTGCGAACCGCGGCATAGGTGTCGAGTTGCCCGATCACCTGGGCGACCCGGCGGGCGGGCCGGGGGGTGATCTCGTAGCCGAGGTGCACGATGCGGCCGGTCGGGTGTCGCAGCCGCATCAGAGTCCTCCTCGAACCAGGGCGCCGGTGCATCTGCACGTGCATCCGCGCGTGCTAGCTGATCCAGTATGGACCATGTGGGCCCCGATGCTCGATTCGCGCGCCGTGGACCGACGGGTTGCCATGACGCCCTCCATCCGTGGGTCACTTGCCCACGGATACGAGCGTCATGCGCCACCGGGATCAGCGGCGTACGGTCCGTGCGACGCGGTGACCGGCCCGAACATGATCCAGGAGGGCCTGCGAAATCGGCATCCATGGATGACTGAGGCGTCGGTGACCAGCCGGTAAGAGTGTTTCTTGGCAAGGCGCCACGCCTCAGTGACTGAGTATGGATGTGCGCCAATTGCATACTCGGACACGCACGCGACGATCACTCGTGCGGGTGCACCTGGCGGGCCGATTTCGGGTCATCGGGCGCCGGCCCGCACCAACTGGCCCGCCCTCGGGCCAGTCAGCACCGCGCCGCCAATCCTTCTGATCAGGGCGGGCCGGCCCGGCCGGGGCGCGGCCCGTGGCCGTACGCGGTCAGCCCGCGCTCAGGCCGTGCTCGCTGCCCTTCTTGAGCTTGCGGTCGTCGCGCAGCTCGAGGAACGGCTCGTCGTCCGGGTCGTGGCCGGCCGCGATCGCCCGGCCCCGCTCCAACTCGGCGTCGAGCTCCGCGCCGAGCAGGATCGCGATGTTCGAGATCCAGAGCCAGACCAGGAACGCGATGACCCCGCCGAGCGTGCCGTACGTCTTGCTGTAGTTGGCGAAGTTGGCCAGGTAGATCGCGAACGCGCCGGACGCGGCCAGCCACAGCACGACCGCGAAGATGCCGCCTGGGCTGACCCAGCGGAACCCGCCGGTCTTGGCGTTCGGGGAGGCCCAGTAGAGGATCGCGAACATCAGACTGACCAGGACGATCAGGACCGGCCACTTGGCGATGTCCCACGCGGTCACGGCGACGCCCCCGAGGCCGAGCTTCTTGCCGACGACCTCGGCCAGCGAGCCGGTGAACACCACGATGAACGCGGAGACGATGAGCATCACGCCGATCACCGCGGTCACGCCGACCCGGATCGGCAGGGTCTTCCAGATCGGCCGGCCTTCCGGTACGTCGTAGACCGCGTTGGACGCCCGCATGAACGCCGCGACATAGCCGGAGGCCGACCAGAACGCCAGAACGATACCGATGATCGCGGCCAGGCTGGCCGTGCCGCTGTCGTTGACCTGGCCGATGACGGTGTTGACCAGATCCTCGATCTGCTTGTTGCCGGCGATCTGGTTGACCGTGTCCTGGACCGTGCCCTTCCCGTTCGGGCCGAGGAAGCCCACGATCGACACCAGCACCAGCGCCCCGGGGAAGATCGACAGCACGCCGTAGTAGGTGAGGGCGGCGGCCCAGTCGCCCAGATTGTCGATCGAGTATTGCTTGAAGGTGCGCTTGACCGCGGCCATCAGCCCCTTGCCGCGCAGCTCGGACGGCTTGTCCGGGCCGGCGTCGGGCGGCAGCGCGTTGGAGGTGCCGGGGTCCCGGCCGGGGGTCTCGGTGGTGGCGGCCGCCTCCAGGTCGAAGTCCCGCTTCCCGCGCTCGCGGGCGTCGTCGGCCAGGTTGGCGTCCCCATCGGCGTGACGCTCGTCGGCGTGACGCTCATCGTGATTCCGGTGACCAAGAAGTTTCATCGCGGGCCCCTCCGGCACGACAGTCGGCTGTTCGCACGGCCGCCGCCCGGGCGGGCCCACTCCCCGCCCCCGTGCGACACCGGCCTGACCAGGTCATGCCCGCTCCGCCGACCCCCTAACCAAACCCGGTGACGCACCGTGCGCGATTCATGCCTCCGACGACCCGGATGTCCGTTACTTGCAGAGCAGGGTGTTCATGCGGCGGCCGGCGACGGCCAGCCCGGCCGCCAGGAGGGCCACCAGATAGGCGACGTCGATCAGCTGGGGGTGGCCGAACGTGCCGGTGCTCAGGCCCCGGATCAGGTCGACGGCGCGATAGAGCGGCGAGAACTCGACCAGCCAGCGGAGCGCGACCGGGTAGGCGGTCGGCGGGACGAAGGTGCCCGAGAAGAGGAACAGGGCGAACTGGGCCGAGGCGATCAGGTCGAACTCCTGCCAGCTGCGGATCAGCGTGGACACGGTCATGCCGAGCGCGCCGAAGGAGAAGCCGACCAGGATCGTCGCCGGGAACATGGCCAGGGCGTGCGGGGCCGTGGTCAGGTCCATCAACACCATGATGACCAGGAAGGCGCCGGAGTAGAGGGTGCCGCGGACCATCGCCCACCCCAGCTCGCCGAGGGCGATCTCGATGGGGCGTACGGGTGTGGCGAGGATGCCCTCGTACAGCCGCATGAACTTCATCTTCCCGAAGAAGTTGAAGGTCGTCTCGGACAGCGCGCCGGTCATGGCCGAGGACGCCAGCATCGCCGGCGCCACGAACTCGGCGTAGCTGACCACCCGCCCGCCGGGCAGCGTCAGGTCGCCGATCAGCGCGCCCACCCCGACCCCGATCGAGAACAGGTAGAGCACCGGCTCGACGAAGCCGGAGATCATCACGATCCAGTAGGCCGAGCGGAGCGCGGCTACGTTGCGCTCGGCGACCCGGGCCGAGCGCCGCCCGGTGCCCTCGAAGGACACCAGGCGCGGCAGAACAAGTGTCACCACGGTCGAGCCCCTCCCCAGAAACGCACTCAGACGACGAGCCGGCGACGGAACCGGCGATGGGCGATCCACCAGCCGGCGGCACACCAGGCGAGCAGATAGGCGACGTGCCACAGGCCGGCCCAGCCGGGCGCGCGGCCGAGCGTGGCGTCGCGGCTCAACTCGACGCCGTGCGACAGCGGCAGCACCCAGGCGATCCACTGCAGCGGCACCGGCAGCGACCCGACCGGGAAGAACACCCCGGAGAACAGCGACATCGGCAGCACGGCGAAGCGCAGCAGAATGGCGAGATAACTGTCGCTGGTGACGGTGGCGCTGTAGGCGGCCGTCGGCGCCGCCACCGCGAACGCGGCGAGCACCGAGGCGACCAGGGTCAGCGGCGCCCACCACGAGTGCAGCGAGCCGAAGAGGCCGGCGATCACCAGGAAGACGCCGGCACTGGTCAGCACCCGGAAGACGATGAACGCGAGGTGGCCGCCGAGGATGTCGGCGACCCGCAGCGGGGCGGCCGCCTGGGCGAAGTAGACCTTCAGCCACTCGAAGTTGCCCAGCACCGGCCAGGTCGCCTCGCCGATCGCGCTCTGCACCGCGGTCGAGGCGATCAGGCCGGGCACGATCCAGTCGAGATAGGGCGCGCCGTCGATGCCCTGATTGACATAGGAACCCACGCCGAGGCCGAAGCCGATCATCGTGAGCAGCGGGACGACCAGCGAGGACAGGGCGCTGCCCCGCCACGTGCGCCGGTAGTTGACCAGGTGATATTCGAGTACGTAAGCGCCGGGCGTCATCTCAGTCCACCAGGGTGCGGCCGGTCAGGTGGAGGAAGACGTCCTCCAGGCTGCTGCGGCGCACGAGCACGCTGGCCGGGCTGAGCGAGCCCCGCTGCACCTCGGCCACCGCGGCGTCACCGTCGGGCACATAGAGCAGGATGCGGTCGGGAAGGACCTCGAGTCGCTCAGCCAGCGACTGGAGCTTCTCCGCGTACGCCTCCTGGCCGTCACCGGCGAACCGGAGCTCGACCACCTCCCGGGTCGAATAGCGCTCGATCAGCTCGCGGGGCGACCCCTCGGCGACGATGCGCCCGGCGTCCATCACCACCAGCCGGTCGCACAGCTGCTCGGCCTCGTCCATGTAGTGCGTGGTCAGGACCAGCGTGACGCCCTGCTGCTTGAGCCGGAACAGCCGCTCCCAGACCAGGTGCCGGGCCTGCGGGTCGAGGCCGGTGGTCGGCTCGTCGAGCAGCACGATCTCGGGCTCGTTGACCAGCGCCCGGGCGATCGTCAGCCGGCGCTTCATGCCGCCCGACAGCGGCTCAACCTTGCTGTCGGCCCGCTCGCTGAGCTGCACGAAGTCGAGCAGCTCGTCGGCCCGGCGGCGGGCCACCTTGCGCGGGATGCCGAAGAACCGGGCATAGGTGGTCAGGTTTTCCCGCACGCTCAGCTCGATGTCGAGGTTGTCGAGCTGGGGGCACACGCCGAGCTTGGCCCGGATGCGCGGCCCGTCGCGGCGCGGGTCGAGCCCGAGGATCTCCAGGACGCCCTCGGTCGGCGGCGAGACACAGCCGATCATGCGCATGGTCGAGCTCTTGCCGGCGCCGTTGGGCCCCAGGAAGCCGAACGCCTCACCCCGCCGGACGTCGACGTCGATGCCGGCGACCGCGGTGAAGTCGCCGAACCGCTTGATCAGCCCACGCGCACGAATGAGGGAATCCACGCCCAGAACCCTAGAGGCCGGGTACGACAGATTTTCCGGCTCCGCCGCGCGACGGCACGGCTACCGCCTCCCGGCCGCCGCCCGACAATCACCGAGCCGGCGCGAGCACGGCTCAGTCGAGTGGGGTCATCGTGCTCTGGGCCGAGGACACCAGTTCGTCGGTCAGCTCGGTCACGGCGGGCAGGTCGACCGGGGTGCCCGCGTCGTAGCGGACGGCCCAGCTCAGACCGTTCTGCCCACTCACCCGGCGGCCGACCACGCGCACGCCACCGGTCGGCATCGGATGGTGGATCGTGTAGGCCACCGAGCGGGTCACCCGGCTGCGCACCTGGTCCGGCAGGTCACCGGGCTCGAGCAGCAGGAACGACACGACCGGCCCGTCGACCAGCACCGCGTAACCGGACCGGCTCTGCGCGACCTCGGCCGGAGTGACCCGCAACTCGCGGCCCGACCAGGCCGCCTTGTGGATCTCGTGCCAGCCGAGTCGTTTGCCGTCCGGCAGCCACAGCCCGCGGGTGGTCGCCACCAGCACCTTGCCGTCGTCGCCCACCGCGGCCCAGCTCAGGATCCGCTCATCGGGCTCCAGCGGTGGCCGGCGGTCGGCCGGAAGCTTGGGACGACGTCGAAAGAGGCTCACAGTCCACCTACTGCCTGATCGCGGAGGGCCCGCGCCTGCTGTTCCAGCGACACCAGATCGCCGGCGAGCGCGAAGTATTCATCCTTGTGGGCCACCGGGTTGATCCGCTGGATCTTCGACTTGAGATCACGGATGCGGGTGGTGACCGAGCCGACCTGGAGCCGGGCGAGCGTGACCTGCACATAGCGCGGGTCGACCACCCCGTCGGTGCGCAGCGGCTCGATCGCCAGCTCCGAGATCATCGCCTTGCCGCTCAGGTCGTCGCAGAGGTCGCGGACCTTCTCGATCCAGACCACGCCACCGGTCGACGCCGACTGCGCTCCCCCGGCCGCCTCGATCGCCACCCGGATCGCCTGGTAGACCGGGTCGGCGTAGTTGTCGGGGCCGACCGTGTCGTACATCGGGCCGGCCAGCACCGGCTCCTGCAGGGCGAGCTTGACCGACTCCCGCTCGACCAGACGCTGCGGCGATTCGGCGGCCGCCTTCGCCGACGTGGCGGGCGACGCCTCGGCGCCGCGCACCGCGGCATTCACCGCCCGCTGTACGGGCTCGAGCTCCATGCCCAGGTCGGCGGCGAGCTTCCGCGCGTACTCCGGGCGCTTCTCCCGGTCCTTGATCTTCGCCACCAGCGGGGCGGCCCGGCGCATCGCGTCGACCCGGCCCTCCACGGTGTCGAGGTCGAAGCGGGCGATCGTGTGCCGGAGCGCGAAGTCGACCAGCGGCTCCCGGGCGGCGATCATGTCGCGTACGGCCAGATCTCCCCGCGCCAGGCGCAACTCGCACGGGTCCATGTTGTCCGGACTGACCGCGATGAACGTCCGCCCGACGAACCGTTGGTCCTCCTCGAACGCCCGCAGCGCCGCCTTCTGCCCGGCCGCGTCCCCGTCGAACGTGTAGATGATCTCGCCGGTGAAGCTGTCCGAATCCATCAGCAGGCGCCGCAGCACGCCGATGTGGTCGATCCCGAACGCGGTGCCGCAGGTCGCGACCGCGGTCGGCTCGCCCGCCTCGTGGCAGGCCATCACGTCGGTGTAGCCCTCGACGATCACCGCCCGGCCGCGCTTGGCGATCTCGCGCTTGGCGTGGTCGATGCCGTAGAGCACGTGCGACTTCTTGTAGAGCGGCGACTCCGGCGTGTTCAGGTATTTCGGGCCGTCGTCATCGTCGAACAGCTTCCGCGCCCCGAACCCGATCACCTCGCCGCCCAGGTCGCGGATCGGCCAGAGCAGCCGCCGCCGGAACCGGTCGATCAGCGACCCCGAGCGCGCCGGCTTGGTGAGCCCGGCCGAGTTGAGTTCCTCGGCCGTGAAGCCCTTCTGCCGCAGGTGCTTGGCGAGCGCGTCCCACGAGTCGGGGGCGAAGCCACACCCGTACCGCTCGGCGGCGTCGCGGCCGAAGCCGCGCTGGGCGAGGAACTCGCGGGCCTTGCGCGCGCCCGGCGTGCCCAGCTGGTCGCGGTAGAAGTCGGCCGCCGCCACGTGTGCCGCGAGCAGCCGCTGCCGCTGCCCGCTCGGCGGCCGCGGGCCGGACGGCGCCGAGTTGTCGGTTTCGTAGCGCAGCTGAATGCCGGCCCGCGACGCCAGCCGCTCCAGCGACTCGGCGAACGACAGATGCTCGGCGTCCATCAGGTACTTGATCGCGTCGCCGCCCTGGCCGCAGCCGTGGCAGTTGCCGGTGAGGATGTTGTCCTCGAGGGCAAAGGCGTGGGTACGCTCGACCACTGGGCAGAAAACCTCTTCGACCTCGCCGTGGTCCTCGATCGCCTCGACGACCCAGCCGCGACGCTCGTACTTCTTGCGGACCGCGACGAAACGCTCGCGGTGGGCCGCGTTGAGGAAGAAGTCCGCAGGGAGGTCCTCACCCATGAGCGTGAGGCGATACATCGGCCCGGTATAGCCGAATTCACCGTTAGGCCGCTCCTGATCGGCGAACCCGGTTCGAACATATTCCCGGATGCCGTACGTGCCCACGCCGATCCGGGTGCAGAGGTCGCGAACGTATTCCAGGTGCTCGCGGTGAGCCGAGTTCAGCGAGATGCAGCTGTCGGCCGCAACGTCGCCGTCGGCCGCGAAATAGCCGGCCAGCCAACCGAACAGGTACGAGAGCGATTCGGTGAGCGGCGGCAGGTCGGTCTTGAAATAGGCCGGCAGGTCGGTGATGACGATCTTGCCCGGCGACGCGTAGGTGTCGCTGAGCGGAAACCACTTCAGCAGGTCACGGTCTTTGTCGCCGTAGAGCACAGCGATGCTGCCCTTGTTGAGCAGCGTGCCGTCGCCGAAGACGATCCCCCGGGCGATGCCGAACGGCGACAGCGGCAGGGAGTGCCCGCCATCGCGGGTCTTGAGGGCATGCGGGAACGCGTGCGCCAGGCGGTCGCCGATCTTGAGCTGGGAAGTCGTCCGCTCGAAGCGCTTGGCAACGCGCCGGCCGCCCTGCGGCCGCACGAACCACCGGTGCTCGGGAGTCGCCCGGATCGTCTTCTTGATCCCGTTGCGGCTCAACCGCACGTGAAGCAAAGGCTGCTCACCGAAGGAGAAGAACGGCGCCTCGACGAACCCACCACCCGTGGTGATCACCCGATGGCGGCCGCCGACCAGATCCCGGATCTCCCGGATGCCCTGGTCCGTGATCACCCGGGTTTCCCCGGCCAGGCAGTAATACACACCGCGAGCTGGGGAAACGTTGAAGGACGGGGTCTTCTCGTCGTGAAACGGGCAGAGGCCCTTCAGGTTGCCACCGCCGGCGGGGCGCAGGGTGACGGTTTCGCCGATGATGTCGGCGATGGTGGTCCGGTCCCGGACCAGCGCGATGTCCTCGTCCTTGACCCTTGCCACGGCAGACATCTTGCCTCGCGTCAGTCCGCCGCCGCCACCAGGGTCCGGTGCCAGGCCACGGCGGCGTGATCGGTGAGCGACGCGACCTGGTCGATCACCACGCGTAGTGCCGCGGCGTCACTCTCGGCGGATTCGAACAACGGCCTGAAGACCGGGTCAAACGCTTCCGGTGTACGCCGTAAGACGTCGACCAGCTCAACCAGGATCGTCCGCTGATCCTCGTACCATCCCTCGGCGGCCCGGGACCGCATCACGTACCGCAACGCCATGGCCTTGAGGAGCGCGCACTGATCACGGACAGTACGCGGAACGATGAGGTCGGCCTGGTAGCGCCGCACCGACTCGGTGCCGTAGTGGCTCTGGGTGGCACCGACCGCCGAGGCGACGAAACGGCCGGTCAGCACGCTGGTCATCCGTTTGAGGGCGACCTGGGCGTCGAATGTGCCGTCGTAATCCGCGACTGCCGTCACTACCGGATCGGCGAGCAGTGATTCCAGGGCCGGCAGCAGAGCGGCCGCCGGCTGCTCGGAGTAGGACGCGGCCGCGTCGGCGCAGAGCGCGGCCCGCTCGGCGGGGTCGTCGAGCAACGGGCGCAGCGACAGGTAGCCACCGTGTACGCCGTCCTCGACGTCATGCACCGAGTACGCCACGTCGTCGGCCCAGTCCATCACCTGGGCCTCGAGGCAGCGGCGTTCGCCGAGGTCGCCGGGGTGGATCCACTCGAAGATCTCGAGGTCGTCCTCGTAGACCCCGAACTTGCGGCGTCCGGACTGCCGTCGCCAGGGATATTTGCACGTCGCGTCCAGGGAGGCCCGGGTGAGGTTGAGGCCGGCGCCGGGCACCTTGGCCTCGAGCCGGATGAGCACCCGCAGGGTCTGGGCGTTGCCCTCGAAGCCGCCGCACGACTCGGCGACCACGTGCAGGGCCGCCTCGCCGTTGTGGCCGAACGGCGGGTGGCCGAGGTCGTGGGCGAGGCCGGCCACGTCGACGACGTCGGGGTCGCAGCCGAGGCGGGCGCCCATCTCGCGGGAGATCTGGGCGACCTCGAGGGAGTGGGTCAGCCGCGTACGCAGAAAGTCGTCGGAGCCGGCCGTGTGCACCTGGGTCTTGGATGCCAGCCGGCGGAAGCCGGCCGAGTGCAGCACGCGGGCCCGGTCGCGCTGGTAGGGGGTGCGCCCGTAGCCGCTGTCCTTGGCCGGTTCGGTGACCCAGCGCTGGGCGTCGGACACCGTCATGGTTTCACCCTAAGCGTGGCGTCCGAGATGCCGATGAGGAAGCCGTGGAGTCCGATTTGTCGGTAAAGCGCGGTCTGACGATTGTCGGCCGCCTCGTTGCCATGGTCGTGGCCGGCCTGATCTCGGTCGGTCTGGTGGTCGCCTTCGCGGTCTACAGCTCGTCGCGCCAGGCGGCCTCGACCCGCGAGATCGCCCGGATCAGCGACGGCATGTCGCATCAGTGGAACGCCGACATGATGCACGACGCCCTGCGCGCCGACGTCATGTCGGCGCTCTATGCCAAGAACGCCGCCGACCGGCAGGCCTACGCCGTGGACGAGATCACCGGCCACGCCTCGGACCTGCTCGACAACTACGACGCGGCGGCCGCCGAGGCCCCGGCCGACCTGCGCGACGACTACACCCGGATCCGCCCGCCGCTGGTGCAGTACACCCAGTCGGCGACCGGCCTGGCGGCGTCGCCCGACCCGGCCGGGCTGTCGGCTTACCTGAGCCTCTATCACCAGCTGGAAGCCGACCTGTCCCAGTTGGACGACGCGATGATGGCCGCGGTGGACGCGGCGAGCGCCCGCGGCACCCGGACCTCGCACACCAGTGATTGGATCATTCTGCTGGCCGGTGTGCTAGGTGCGCTGATCACGATCCTGGTCGGATTGCGCACACTGCAGGCGATCCGCGGTCCGCTGCGGCAGATGCTGGCCGGTCTGCGGGCCGCCGCCGGCCGCGACCTGACCGTCGAGGTGCCGGTCGTGCGGGGCGACGAGCTGGGCGCGATGGCCCACGCCCTCAACGACGCGCTCGGTTCGATCCGGACCACGGTGGCGGCCACGGCCGACCGGGTGGGCACGCTCATCGAGGCGAGCGGCGACCTGCGTACGCTCGCGGGCCGGCTCGACAACTCGGCCGAGCAGACGTCGTCGCAGGCCCGCACGGCCGACGCCTCGGCCCGCAACGTGTCGGTGACCGTGCACGACATGTCCACCGCGACCGGGCAGCTGGCCGAGTCGATCCGGGAGATCGCCCGGCAGACCTCGTCGGCCGCGACCACGACCAACGCGGCCAACCAGAGCGCCACCGAGACCGCCGGCGCGGTGGGCCGGCTGAGCGACGCGAGCCGGGAGGTCGGCGACATCGTCCGGCTGATCACCAACATCGCCGAGCAGACCAACCTGCTCGCCCTCAACGCGACGATCGAGGCGGCCCGGGCCGGTGAGATGGGCAAGGGCTTCGCGGTCGTCGCGACCGAGGTGAAGGACCTGGCCCAGGAGACCGCGCAGGCGACCAGCGACATCACGGCGAAGATCTCGGCGATCCAGGAGATGACCGAGGGCACCGCGGACGCGATCGCCCGGATCACCGAGATCATCACGGCGATCGACGACGGGCAGCGGACGATCGCGGCCGCGGTCGAGGAGCAGTCCGCGACGACCGACGTGATGTCGCGCAACGTCGCCGAGGTGTCGTCGGCGGCCGGCGAGATCAGCGGAACGCTCTCGCACATCACCGCCTCGACCGAGGAGACCGCCGAGGGCGCGAACACGACCCGGCAGTCGGCCGAGCTGGTCAGCAGCGCGGCCGGCGAGATCCGGTCCCTGATCGGCGAATTCCGCTACTAACCGCTTTTCTCAGCCCGTTTTCGAGGCGAGGACGCAGAACTCGTTGCCCTCGGGGTCGGCGAGCACCACCCAGGTGACGTCGCCCTGTCCGATGTCGACCGGGCGGGCGCCCATGTCGACCAGGCGCTCGACCTCGGCCTCCTGATCGTCCGGGCGCAGGTCGAGGTGGAGCCGGTTCTTCCCGGTCTTGGCGCTCGGCACGGGAGTGAACAGCAGGGCGGGAGTGCGGTCGCGGTCGCGGCGGATCTCCACCTCGTCGGGCGCCTCGTGCACGATGACATAGCCCAGCGCCTCGGCCCACCAGCGGGCGAGCCGGGCCGGATCCTCGGCGTCCACCACGATCTGCTCCCAGCTGCTCGGCATCGGGCCTCCTGCGCGTCACCGCAAAGTCATCGAAAAGTGGCGATCATGTTACGCGCCGCCGACGATTCCGCCGTCCCGCCGGGTGACCCCCGCACCGGCGCGAGCGGCACTGGCTCGGCGACATGACGACCCGGCGGCCCCGGGGCGCACCGGGAAAGCGGAAGCGGCCCTCCGGTGAGAACCGTCGACCATGACGCACACCGGGTGCGACCGGACGACGACACCTCGGCCCAGGATGGCCTGCGGTGACGGCGCGGCAGCACCGCCACCACGGGACAACAGCGCTGAGGGAGAAACGTGCCCGGCGTCGATCACTGCCTACAGGAGGCCATGGCGATACCTGGCGCGGTCGGCGCCAGCATCGTCGACTACACCACCGGCTTCCCGGTCGCCACGACGGGAGCCGCACCGAATTCCGATCACGAGGCCGCCGCAGCGGGCACGGCGGACGTGGTCCAGGCCGCGACCAGCCGATCGCTGTACGTCTCGGCCATGCCGCACGACCTGCTGGAAGACCTGATCATCACGACCGCCGGGGGCTACCACCTCCTGCGGATCGTCCAAACCGACTTCGACAGCCGGCTGGTGCTCTACCTCTGGCTGGACCGGCAACTGGGCAACCTCGCGTTGGCCCGGCGCCGGATGCAGACACTCGCCGCCGAGCTGGTCGCCCGATGACCCACCCGGACGGAGGAACCGTGTCGTCCTCGAAGGCGCCCGCCGACCTGCTCACCCGGGCCGCCGGCGAGCGGTGGACGGGCGCACTGGTGGTCGGCGGTCAGCCGGGCGGCACGGTCTACCTGGTCGAGGGCCGGGTCGTGCACGCCGAATCGCCGGCCGCGCCGGGCGTCGGAGAGCTGCTCACGTCGTCCGGCCGGCTGGCCGCCCGCACCTGGCAGAACGCGCTCGACCTGGGCACCTCGACCGCCCGGGTCGGCCGGCTGCTCATCGAACAAGGTCATCTCACTCAGGGGGAGCTGGAGCTGTGCGTGCTCGGGGCGATCTACGACGCCGCGTACTTCGTGCTGGCACCGGACGAGGCTCCGGTGGAGTTCCTCGAGGGAGCGGCACACTGGCTCGGGCCGATCGTCCACATCGACCCGGCCGCGGTGACCCGGGAGACCCGGCGCCGGGTGCGGCTGCTCGACGAGATCTTCCCGGACCGGCGGGTGGACACGGCAGCGGTCAGCCCGGTTTCCCGGCCGCCCCGGGAACGGATCTGGCTGACGGCTGGGCAATGGGAGCTGCTGGTCGCCGCCGACGGTCAGCGAACCCCGGCCGACCTGGCCCAACTTCTCGGACGGGCCGGCTTCGCGACGATCCAGGAGCTGCGCCGCCTGGCGGCTCACGGGCTACTCGAGCTTCCGGAGGTACGCGCGGAAGCGCCGGAGTTCGTCCGGCTGCCCCGGGCGGGGGGCACGGCGGTCGACGTCAAGCGGCCGGCGGTGCGGATGGACGACCCGCCCGTACCGGTGGTGAGCGCGACGGTACCGGTGACGCCGCCACCCGGCGAACCCGGCGTCAACGAGGGCGCCTTCCGTCCGCCCCGGCTGGCCCGCCGGAAACCGGGCGCCAAGTTACCGAAGGACCTGGCGGCCGAACCCCCGCCGGTCCACACCGGAACCGACGAAGTCCTGCTGAAACGCATCCGCACCGCATTACGGGCCCTGCGGTGACGCGCGCACCCCCATCCAGACCAGCCTGCTAAGGAGTGACCGAGGATGACGGTGGATCCGGCGGTGCTCGAGGAGCTCGACCGCCTCCGCGGGCGGATGCCGGAGCTGTCCGGCAGCGTGCTCGCCACCACGGACGGACTGGTGGTCGCGCACGACGCCCACGACATCGAGCCGGACAGCCTGGCCGCCCTCGCCGCCGCACACTTCGCGCTGGCCCGCCGCTTCGCACACGCGGTGAACCACGGGGATCTGCGCGAAGCGGTGGTCGAGTGCGACCGGGGCTACATCACCACGTACGCCGCGGGCCCGAACGCCCTGCTCACCCTCGTCACCTCGGGCGACGCCAACCTGGCCCTGGTGCATCTGGAGGCGCGCCGCTGCGTACGCCGTCTTGTGAAGATCCTGGCGCTGGAAGCGCAACCGCATCTCCGCCCCGAGATCCCGACGCAGTCGGGTCCGCCGACGCCGCTGGCCCGGCGCACCCCGATGGCAACGCTGTCCAACAACGTCCGCCGCCATCAGGCGGCGGGTTGAGGTCCCACCGGTACCGCCGCTGACCGGCGGACCGCCATCCCACCGCATTTACGGAGGACTCATCCATGGCTGACATGGACACCGCGCTCAAGGAAATCATGGAGATCGACGGCGCGATCGGTGTCGCCCTCGTCGACCACACCAGTGGCATGGCGCTGGGCACGATCGGAGGCGGCAAGGAACTCGACCTGACGGTCGCGGCCGCCGGCAACACCGACGTCGTGCGGGCCAAGCTGCGCGCGATGGAGATGCTCAACATCTCCGAGAAGATCGAGGACATCCTCATCACGCTGGACACCCAGTACCACCTGATCCGGCCGCTGACCAGCCGCGCCGGCAAGGGGCTGTTCCTCTATCTCGCGCTGCGGCGCGACCGCGCCAACCTGGCCATGGCCCGCCACAGCCTCCGCCGGGTCGAAAACGACATGGATGTCTGATTCCGGGCCGGCCTTTTCCGGGCCGGCCCGGCCCATGGCATCCTCGGATACGTGACTGCTTCCCTGACTCTCGGAAATCACGCCGTGAACCCGCCCGTGATCCTGGCCCCGATGGCCGGCATCACCAACGTGGCGTTCCGCCGGCTGTGCCGGGAGCAGGGCGGCGGCGTCTACGTCTGCGAGATGATCACAACCCGGGCCCTGGTCGAACGCATCCCCAAGACCCTCAAGATGATCGCGTTCGCCGACGACGAGACCTTCCGCAGCCTCCAGCTGTACGGCGTCGACCCCGACGTGACCGCGGCCGCCGTCCGCATGATCGGCTCGGAGGGACTGGCCGACCACATCGACCTCAACTTCGGCTGCCCCGTACCGAAAGTGACCCGCCGCGGCGGCGGCTCGGCCCTGCCCTGGCGCCGCCGCCTCTTCGGCCGCATCGTGTCGCAGGCCGCCTCGGCGGCGGCCGAGTTCGGCATCCCGCTGACGATCAAAATGCGCAAGGGCATCGACGACGACCACCTGACGTACGTCGAGGCCGGCCTGACCGCCCAGGACGCCGGGGTGGCGGCGGTCGCCCTGCACGCCCGCACCGCCGAGCAGCGCTACTCGGGCAACGCCGACTGGGACGCCATCGCCACCCTGAAACAGGCCCTCGACGTGCCGGTCCTCGGCAACGGCGACATCTGGGAAGGCTCCGACGCGCTGCGCATGGTCGCGCACACCGGCGTCGACGGCGTGGTGGTCGGCCGCGGCTGCCTGGGCCGGCCCTGGCTGTTCGCCGACCTTCAGGCCGCGTTCACCCAGGGCGCCTCCTACCAGCCGGTGCTGCCCAAGCTGGGCGAGGTCGCCGCCATCATGTCCCGGCACGCCGCCCTGCTGGTCGACGCCCTCGAAGACGAACGCCACGGCTGCGCCGACTTCCGCAAGCACGTAGCGTGGTACCTGAAGGGCTTCCCGGTCGGCGGCGAACTGCGACGCGCCCTGGCGATGATCGCGTCCCTGGCCGAACTCGACGACCTGCTCGGCAAACTCGACGCCGACGAGCCGTTCCCGGCCGAATCGCTGGGCCAGCCCCGCGGCCGCATCAACGCGCCGGGCAAGGTCTCGCTGCCCCACGGCTGGCTCGACAGCCGCGACGACGAGTCGGTCCCCCACGGCGCCGAGATGGAAAACTCCGGCGGCTGAAACGCCGCCGAGCCGCCCGTCCGTGGGCGGCTCTTCAGCGGCATCGGTTCACCGGCCAGCTGTTTGCCGGCGGCTCACATGCCGGGCGGCACCTGCTCGCCGCTGCCGGCCAGACCGGAGATCGTGGGCTCGGCCGGCGCGGTCGAAGGCTCCTCGGTCGCGGGCGCTTCCGTCGCGGTCGGCTCAGCCGCCGCCGGCCCTTCTGTCGTAGTCGCGCCGCCGGCCGTCGTGGTGGTGGGCTCCGGCGTCACCGTCGCGACGGGCTCGGTCGCCGGCGCGGCGGTCGGCTCGGTGGTCGGCGCGGCGGTCGGCTCGGTGGTCGGCGCGGTCGTCGGCTCGGCCCCCGCGGGCGCGCCGCCGGCCGTGGTGGTGGGCTCCGCCGGCGCCGCCGCAGTGGGCTCGGCAGTCGGCGCAGCGGTCGGCTCCGCCGCCGCGGGCGCCCCACCGGCCGTGGTGGTGGGCTCCGCCGGCGCCGTCCCAGTGGGCTCGGCGGTCGGCGCGGTGGTCGGCTCGGCCGCTGCCGGCGCGCCGCCGGTCGTGGTGGTGGGCTCCGCCGGCGCCGTCCCAGTGGGCTCAGCGGTCGGCGCGGTGGTCGGCTCGGCCCCCGCCGGAGCGCCGCCGGCGGTCGTTGTGGGTTCGGGTGTCGGGGTCGTGGTGGCAGGCGGCAGTTCGCCGGTCATCGGACCACTCGGGTTACCCGCCGGGCCGCCCTGGTCGCCGGTCGGCGCGGCCGGGTTTCCGGTCGGCCCGGCCGGGTTGCCCATCGATCCGCCCGGGTTGCCCATCGGGCCGCCGGGGTTGCCCATCGGGCCGCCTGGGTAGCCCGGGATGCCCATCGGGCCGCCGGGCCAGGCCACGCCGCCCGCCTGGGCGCCGCCGAGGCCGCCCATGGCGCCGCCCATCAGGGGCCAGCTCAGGTTGCCGTGGAACAGCACGATCAAGATGCCGGAGAGTCCGCCCGACACCTGCGGACCGCCACAGCCGCCGGGCGCGAGCGACTCCTTCATCGAGTCGCAGATCACGCTCGGGCTCATCCCCACTCCGTCGTCCGCGAACGCCGCCGTTCCCGGCCCGACGACCATCGCCGCCCCGGCCGCCAGCCCGATTCCGGCACGGCCCAGACTCCTGATTCCGCTTTTCATCACAATCCTTTCGAGAGGTCTTCGACCCGCAAAGCTCAGCACCACCCGACCACGATTTCCGGCATTCTCCAGAATTCGACACTAATTCCCGGACCTCGATATACGGCTGTGACCGCTGAGGTAAATGCACGACCCCGGGGCTGCATTTGCGCCGAAAACAAGCAGCTCAGGGGCATGGCCGGAGCCAACCCGGGTATATCGATCGGCTACCTGAAAATAATTCGGGCTCCCGAAAAGACCATTCAATTCGACAAGCCGATCAGCGGACCGATTTCGTGTCCGGCGACTCGATAAGTGGAGAGTCGGCGGCCGGTCGATAGGCTGGCCCGATGGGCGTGATGGGGTCGCCAGGCGACTTGCAGCCGTTGCCGGGGCTCGGGCTGCGGCAGGCCGGGCACGCGGTGCGGTTCGCGGCGCACGGCGAGTTCGAGACGCTGGTGATCGGGCCGGGGCTGGCCATGGTCGGGCCGACCGCCGCCGACCGGGCCGGGGCCAAGCTGGTCGGGGCCCATCTGCAGCCGGCCACGCCGACCCGCGAGTTCGCGGCCGCCGCCGCTCCCCTGTCCCGCGATCTGCTGGGCCCGCTCAACCGGCTCACCTGGGCGATGTCGCAACGGCTGTTCTGGCGGGCAGGCCAATCCTCGCCGAACGGAGGCGAGAGAGCTGGGATTGACATCCCTCGGCGAGGGGCGGCCGGCGCCCATTCCGTACGTGTACAGCCCCCACGTCGTCCCGACTCCTTGCGACTGGCCGCCGGATGTGCACGTCACCGGCTACTGGACGCGGGAGTCGCGGGCCGGGGGCAGTCAGCGGCTCATCGACTTCATCGAGGGCGCCGGCCCAGCGTCGATCCCCGCGAGAAATTCACCGCCCGGGCCCTGGCGAAGGCGCTCGGCGAGGCCGGCCGTCGGCAGAGCGCGGCAAGGCGGCTCGGTTCCGACCTGTTCACCGAGGACGGCGTGCGGACCGCGGTCGCCGTCCTCGAGCAACTCCCCTGATCAGGCGACCGCGGCCCAAGCGCGCCAGCCGGCCGCCGGACACCCCCCGGATCAGCCGACCACGGCCCAAGCCCGCCAGCCGGCCGCCGGACACCCCCCGGATCAGCCGACCACGGCCCAAGCCCGCCAGCCGGCCGCCGGACAGCCGTCGCTGATCAGCCGACTGGCGACTGCTGCTGGAGCGCGTCGGCCAGCTGCTGGGCGTTTTTCTTGTCGACGCGGGGGAAGGTGAGGGCGACGCCGTCGCCGTTCGGGCCGAAGGCGAGGCGTACCAGGCTGACCGCGCCCATTTTGACCTCGGCCAGCGCGATCGCCGTGCGGGGCACCTCACCGATCACCCGCTTGCCGGGGCCGCCCATGAAGGTCTGGGACAGGAAGATCATGCGGTGGGTGGTGAGGACGAAGAACTGCTTGCCGCTGCCCGACGCGATCGCCGCGCCCAGCGCCCCACCGGCCTCGACCAGAACGGCCTGCTTGACGACCGCGCCGAAGCGGCTCGAGTTGTACTTGCCGACCATCGCCCGTGCCGCCGCGAGCGGCTGCTCGCCGGGGTGGAGCATGCCCGCGACCTGCTCGAACGCACGGGTCTGAAGCTTTTCCTGCACTGTGACTCCCCGTATCCGAAAATCTGACCGCGTGAAGCTAGCGGGCGACGACATCGACGCACATCGGATTTTCGGCGAGTTTCGGTGAGGGTCAGGTGCGGAACCGTGCGACCTCGCCCCGCAGTCGCGTCGCCACCTGGGTGAGCTCCTCGGCGGTGCGGTGTGCCTCCTCCGAGCCGGCCGATGTCTGCTGGGCGGCGCTCGCCACCCCGGTGATGTTTTCCGCGATCTGCGCCGATCCTGTCGCGGCTTCGCTGATCCCGCGGCTCATCTCGGCCGCGGTCGCCGTCTGCTCCTCGACCGCCGCGGCGATGGTCACCGAGTATTCGCTGATCTTGTTGATGGTGGCGTCGACGCCGGTGATCGCGGTGACCGCCGCCGTGGTGTCCTGCTGGATGGTCTGCACCAGGCGGGCGATCTCCTCGGTCGCCTTGGCGGTCTCCTGGGCCAGGTCCTTGACCTCGCCGGCGACCACCGCGAAGCCTTTGCCGGTCTCCCCGGCCCGGGCCGCCTCGATGGTCGCGTTGAGGGCGAGCAGGTTGGTCTGCTCGGCGATCGAGGTGATCAGGTTGACCACGTTGCCGATCTCGACGCTGCTGGTTCCCAGCTGGGAGATGGTCTGCGACGCGACCCGGGCGCCGCTCACGCCCTCGGTGGAGACGCGGGCGGCCTCGGCCGCGGTGCTGGCGATCTCGTTGATCGCGGTGGTCATCTCCTCGGTGCCCGCGGCTACCGCCTGGACGCTGCCGGAGACCTCTTCGGAGGCCGAGGCGACGTAGTCGGACTGGGTCGAGGTCTCGGTGGCGGCCTGGCCGAGCTGCGCCGACACCTGCGACAGCTGCTCGCCGGCCTCGGCGACGGTATCGGTGTCGGCCATGATCGAGCTGAACGAGGTGCTCAGGCTCTCCAGGGTGGTGTCGACGGCCCGGCCCAGCTCGGCCAGTTCGTCGCGGCCGCGGAGGCCGACCCGGGTGGTGAGGTCCTTCTCGGCGACCCGGCGCATCGTGGCGACGACCTGGGCCAGCGGTCCGGTGATCGTGCGGGTGGCGAGCAACGCCAGGGCGGCCGCCAGCAGTAGGCAGACCACGCCGATCCCGATCATCAGGATGCGGGTGCTCCGGCTGACGCGCTTGAAGTCGGCCGTGGCCGCGGCGGCCTGCGCGGTCGCCTGGTCGACCAGGGCGTCGGCCCCGGTCACGATCTTGCCCATCCAGTCGAGGGACTCGCCCGAGGCGAGGCCGTTGGAGCCGGCGATCGAGGCTTTCGTGCCGGCCCGGTAGCCGGCCACGATCCGCTGGTCGACCTGCATGAACGAGGCGAAGGAACTCTGCAGGGCGGTGATCGTGGTGCGTTCCTGGCCGGTGATCGGGTCGGCCAGCAGGGCGGCCAGGTCGCCTCCGAACGCCGTGGTCGAGGCCAGGAATTCCTTGCGCTGCCCCACGGTGTCGTCGGCCGCGCCGGCCACGCCGCGGAGGAAGTCGAACGCGTACCCGGTCTGCCAGCCGGCGAAGTCGGCGGTCCGGAACTTCGCGGTCTGGGCGTGCGAGCGGATCTGCGCCGCCTGGCCGACCCGGGCGTCGGCGGCGTCCATCCGCGCCTGACCCCACAACCCGATCCCGACGGTGACGACCAGCAGGGCGCCGACCAACCCGAACGCGGCGGCCAGCCGGGCACCAACCCGCAGATTCCTGATCATTAGGTCACGATCGCACGCACCGCCCCACCGGGAAGCCCAGGTCGGAAAGATCAGATGTAGCGGGCGGTGGCGAAGGCGGTCGCGGCCAGCGGCAGGCCGCAGAGGGCGAACAGGGCCGGAAGCGGGGCGTCCAGGGCGAACAGGCCGTAGAGGGCGACCGCGAAGACCTCGCTCAGGAAGCCGCTGATCGACAGGACGGTGGTGCGGGCCCGGCCGGTGATCGCCTCCTGCAGCCGGGTCTCGGTGAGGACCATGGCGAACTGGAGCAGGCCGAAGGCGGCCGAGACCGCGACCATGCCGGGTAGCGAGCGGGTCAGGGCACCGGCCGCGACCAGCGCGGCGGCGAGGGCGAGAAGCGCCGCGAGGCGGCGCCGGGCCAGGGTGGGGAAACGGCCGGCGAGGGCGCTTCCGCCGGCCATCGCGAGGGCGGTCAGGGCAAAAAGCAGGGGTACGACCGTGGTCGCGGCCCCCTTCTCGCGCGACAGCAGCGGCAGGTATTCGTCGAGCGCGGTGAACCCCGGAACCAGGGCCGCGATGAGCACCGCCCAGATCGTGCGCGCATTACGCACCGAAGCGCGCAGGCCGTCGCGCAGAGTGGCGGCGTAACTGTCTTCGCTGCTTTCGGTGACTTCTTCGGGCGTACGAAAAGGGGCGGAAGGCAGGCGAAGCGCGAGCAGCCCACTCAGGGTGACCGTCGCGACGCTGGCGATGCCCACCAGGCGGTAGCCGCCGACGGCATAGACCGGCGCGGCCAGCAGTGTCGCGGCGAGCATGGCGAGGATCCCGGCGGTGCCGGCGCGGCCCATCACCCGGGCATAGTCGGGCGAGCCGAGATGGTCGTAGACCAGCGCCTCGAGGGTGCCCGAGGCGCACGCGCCGCCGACGCCCCAGAGGACGAAGCCCAGCGCGAAGCCCGGATAGGCCGGCCAGATGATCCACAGTGCGTAGCCGGACGCGGTTACCGCCGAACCGACCGCGAAAAGGCCACGCTGCGACCATCGGTCGGCGAGAGCGCCCGAGGGCACCTCGGCGAGGAACGACACGATCGACCAGATCGCGAACAGCGACGAGATCGCGCCGGTGGAGAGCCCGGCGTCGGCGAAGAGCAGAGCGTAGACCGGGTAGAGAAGCACGCCCTCCTGGCAGGCCCGGACGGCGTAGAGAAGGCGGGTTCAGCGTCAAACCGGATGCATGCCCCAATCCTGCCGCACCTGTCAACGCGGTTCGGTCAACGCGGTTCGGTCAACGCGGTTCGGTCAACGCAGTTCGGTCAACGCAGTTCGGTCAACGCAGTTCGGTCAACGCAGTTCGGCCTCGTCGGCGGCGGCCCGCCCCGACTCCCACCCCTCGAGGCTGTCGACACGGCGCCCGCGGGCCCGGACGGTGTTCGGGAACGCCCGGTCCATGACCTCACGAACCTGAAGGTCACGGCCGCGCAGCACGGGCAGCAGGTCGGTGTGCTGCTCGATCTCGTGGCGGGTCGCCTCGGACAGGCGCTCGCCGATCCGCACCGAGTAGGCGACCAGGAAGCTTCGCCGGAACGCCTTGATCCGCGCCTTCCCCTTGGCCGGCTCGTCGCGCACCATCGCCCGGTTGGCCTGCACCAGCAGCGACGTGTAGAGCAACTCGACCGCGTCGATGTCGGCGTCGAACCCGAAGACGGTCGAGAACCCGAACTCGGGCGACCACACGGTGCGGCAGTGATTGGCCCGCGCCACCGCGTCGAGCAGGCCGGCCTTCTCACCCTCGTAGGGGTGATCGACGCCGATGCGCTTTGCGTAGGGCACCACCTCGACCCGGTCACGCGCGGTGAGCGCCTCCTCGATGCTGTGCCGTGCGATCAGCTCCTGCGCCTTGGCCGAGTAGGCCTCGGCCTCGGCCGGAAAATCGGTCGACTCGGCCTTGGCGAGCAAGGCCCGCACCCGATCCAGTACGCGGTCGTCGCCGGTGTTCGCCGCCCGCGCCGACGCGGCCGTCCCCGGCGGCGGGATCAACACCTCGATCGGCGGCAGCCTGCCCAGCTCGAGCAGGAGGTCGAGCTGAGCGTCGAGCAGGTTGAACCGGTCCGAGCTCCGGACCGCTCTGGGCAACTCTTCCGCCTGCGCGAGCCACCGGGGATCGATCAGCCCGGCCGCCTCGGCAGCGTTTGTCGCGGCGTCCGCGACGATGTCGGCCTGAAGCGGATTGCCCCGCCGGGCCACGACACGATGCAGCTCGGCCGGCTGCCAGCCGCCCCGGAAGAGCCGCTCGAAGGCTTCGCCCAGCGCCGCCGCGAGTGCCGCGTCCACGTCACCGGCCGGCGCGACGCTGAGCGCGACCACCCCGTCCTCGAAGGCGATCGCCCCGGCCCGCACCCCGCGAATCGTCTCGGCCGGGCTCACCATGCCGAGAATCCTCCCTCATCGCGCGACACCCGCCGTCCGCGGGCCGCGGCCGGGCGAAAACCTCGCGCCGCGCGACGGTCCCCTAGCGCGGCGCTGTGGCAGAGTCGGCGGCATGAGTGACGACGGGCGGCCGCGGCGGCTGGTGGCGGTGTTCGCGTCGCCGGTGGCCGAGATGCTGTTGCGGTTCGGGATCGAGCTGGGGTTTCAGTCGGTGCTGGTCGAGCCCGACCCGACGAAGCTGATGGGTGCGCCGCGGCCGCACGGTGACCTGTTCGTCCACGACCTGGCGGCGGCCGAGCTGGACGACAGCACCGACGTCGTGCTGACCGATCATCACCGGCCGGAGATCGGGGACGTGCTGAAGGAGGCGCTTGCCTCGCCCGCCCGGTGGATCGGGATCATGGGCAATCCGAAGGTGGATCCGCCGCACGTCGCGGCCCTGCGGGAGCTCGGGGTGGGCGACGACGTGATCGCGCGGGTGCACCGCCCGGTCGGCCTGAACATCGGCAGCCGCACCCCGGCCGAGATCGCCGTGGCGACCCTGGCCGGGTTGATCGCGGACCGGAACGGCCGGCCGGGCGGTTTCTCGTTCTGAGACCGCGGATCAGCCGGAGATGCTGGCCCGGCCGGTCTCGACGTGGCCGGCGAAACGCTGCGCCCACCCGTGATCCGAGCCGGCGCTGACGGTCAGGTCGTACCAGCCGTGGCTCAGGTCGAGCACGTCGACCGTCGCCGTCCGGCTGCCCCGCCCGGCGACCTTGAAGCTCTGCGGGCGGGTGTGGATGTACTGGTTGTGGGCGACCGTGAACGTCACCGCGGTGTGGCCGTCGTTGTGCAGGGTCAGTAGGAGCTTGCCGTCGTGGTAAGACGATTCGACGCGCAGCAGCCGGCCGGCCGAAACGGTGTCGCCGAGGAAGCGGCGCAGGAAGCGGTTCGGCCCGACCACGGTCAGGTCGTAGCGGGTGCCCTGGACCGGGCCGGTCGCGGTCGCCGCCTGGCCGGCCGCCACGGTGTACTGGCCCGGGAACGCGGCCGGATACTGCGACAGCGCCGGCGCCGCGGCCAGGTTGTCGTAGACCGCGAAGTGGCTGGCCCGGGCGACGAACGGCGCGACGTTGCTGAGTGCCAGCTGGGCGGCGCCGCCGGCGAAGCCGGTCAGGTACGCGTTGGGCTGGAACGGCAGCGGCCGCGCCTTCCGCGTGCCCGGTTCCTGGGCCGGCATCTTCGAGTCGGCCGGCTGCGGGTTGTACTGCATCTCGGGAATCAGGGGGCCGGTCGACGGCAGCTTGGGCAGGCCGTACACCGGGGAAGCGAAATCGAACGCGGCCGTGAGGTCGCCGCAGACCTTGCGCCGCCAGGCGCTGATGTTGGGCGAGACGGCCGGGGTGCCGATCGCGCTCGTCCACTTCTCCAGGAACTGGATCACCGAGGTGTGGTCGGCGACCTCCGAGGTCACCCAGCCGCCGCGGGTCCACGGGGAGATCAGGATGAGCGGGACCCGGAAGCCGAGGCCGACCGGCAGGCCCGCCACGAACTCGTCCGCCTCGCCCGGCGCGGGCACCGGCGGCGGGACGTGGTCGAACTGGCCGTCGTTCTCGTCGTAGTTGATGATGACGAGCGTCGAGTTGAAGACGTCCGGGTCGGCGGCGAGCGCGTCGAGGACGCCGCGCAGGAAGTACGCCCCGTTGCTCGGCGCGGTGACCGGGTGCTCGGAGAAGAACTGGTTGTTGACGACCCAGCTGACCTTGGGCAGCGTGCCGCCGAGCACGTCCTTCTTGATCGCCGCCGCCAGGTTGTCGGCGTTGCCGGACAGCCCGGTGACCGGCTCGGGCACGTTGGCCACGCCGTTGTCGTAGAAGGGGTTGCCGGGCGCGGCCGTCCCGCCCTGGGCCGGGTCGAGCTTGGCGAACGTGTCGAAGTATTCGACGCCGTTGTCGCCGTAGTCGTCGGCGCACTGGTAGACCCGCCAGCTGACGCCCGACTCCTGCAGCGTCTCGGCGTACGACTTCCAGGGCAGGAACCGGCCCAGTTCGTCGCCGCCCGAGTAGGCGACGTAGTCGCCGTGACGCTGGTCGGCGTTGATCGTGCCGCTCCACAGGTAGGTGCGGTTCGGCCCGGTCGCGCTGATCACCGAGCAGTGGTACGCGTCGCCGATCGTGTACGCCTCGGCCAGCGCGTAGTGGAACTGCAGGTCGCGCCGGTCGAGGAAGCCGAGCGTGGTCGGGCCGCCCTTGGCCGCGTACCAGCCGTTCATCAGGCCGCCGTACCAGGCCGCGTGCTGGTCCTCCCAGCCGTGCGAGGTGCCGCCGTAGTTGGCCGCGCCCGCTTCCGGCGAGGGCGGGGTCGCACCGTTCCACGTCCTGGCGCCGCTGAGGCGCCACGGGAACTGGGTCTTGGAACCGGCCGGCTGCTCCCACACGTCCCTGCCACCGGGCAGCTGGATGGTGGAGCGGTCGCCGAAGCCGCGCACGCCGCGGAGCGAGCCGAAGTAGTGGTCGAAGCTGCGGTTCTCCTGCATGATCACGACGACGTGCTTGATGTCGCGGATGTCGCCGTGCGGCTTCTTCGACGGAGCGGCGTCGGCCGCGGAGGGCAGACCGACCGCGGCCGCGCCGGTCACCGCCGCGGCGGTGCCGAGGAACTTTCTGCGGGACAGTTCAGGCATGGCGCCGACGCTCGTCCAGCCACGTTGCGTCAAAGAGAAGGCGGGCTCATCAATGCGTGAACCCGCCTCAACCGTCAGCAGCCAGGCAAGCGGGAAAGCAGGTACGACTCGATCTGGTCGAGCGACACCCGCTCCTGCTTCATCGTGTCGCGGTCGCGCACGGTGACCGCGTTGTCGGTCAGCGTGTCGAAGTCGACGGTGACGCAGAACGGCGTGCCGATCTCGTCCTGCCGGCGGTAGCGCCGGCCGATCGCCTGCGAGTCGTCGAACTCGACGATCCAGCGCTTGCGGAGGTTGGCCGCCAGCTCGCGGGCCTTCGGCGACAGCTCCGGGTTGCGTGAGAGCGGCAGCACCGCGACCTTGACCGGGGCCAGCCGCGGGTCGAACCGCATGACCGTGCGCTTGTCGACGCCGCCCTTGGTGTTGGGGGCCTCGTCCTCGTCGTAGGCCTCGAGGAGGAACGCCAGCACGGCCCGGGTGAGGCCGGCCGCGGGCTCGATCACGTACGGCACCCAGCGTTCCTGCTTTTCCTGGTCGAAGTACGACAGGTCGACGCCGGACTGCTTGGAGTGGGTGCTCAGGTCGTAGTTGGTGCGGTTGGCGATGCCCTCCAGCTCGGCGAACTCGGTGCCGCCGAACATGAAGCGGTATTCGATGTCGACCGTGCGCGAGGAGTAGAACGACCGCTTCTCCGCCGGGTGCTCGAAGAACCGCAGGTTGGACTCCGAGAGGCCGAGGTCGCGGTACCAGTTCCAGCGCTCCTGCAGCCAGTACTCGTGCCACTTCTCGTCGGTGCCCGGCTCGACGAAGAACTCCATCTCCATCTGCTCGAACTCGCGCGTGCGGAAGATGAAGTTGCCCGGCGTGATCTCGTTGCGGAAGCTCTTGCCGACCTGGGCGATGCCGAACGGCGGCTTCTTGCGGGCCGCGGTCGCGACGTTGTTGTAGTTGATGAAGATGCCCTGGGCGGTCTCGGGCCGCAGGTAATGCAGGCCTTCGGCGCTGTCGGTCGGGCCCAGGTAGGTCTTCATCAGCCCGTTGAAGTTCTTCGGCTCGGTGAACGTGCCCTTGTTGCCGCAGTTGGGGCAGTTGAGCTCCTGCAGCGAGGACGGCGGCGAGCCGTGCTTCGCCTCGTAAGCCTCTTCGAGGTGGTCGGCCCGGAAGCGCTTGTGGCAGGACTGGCACTCGGTCAGCGGGTCGGTGAACGCGTCGACGTGGCCGGAGGCGACCCACACGTCACGGGCCAGGATGACGGCGGAGTCGAGGCCGACGATGTCGTCTCGCTGCTGCACCATCGTGCGCCACCACTGCCGGCGGACGTTCTCCTTCAGCTCCACGCCCAGCGGACCGTAGTCCCAGGCCGAGCGGGTGCCTCCGTAGATCTCGCTGGAGGGGAAGACGAAGCCACGGCGCTTGGCCAGGCTGACAACCGAATCGATACGGTCGGCGGGCATGTTCCTCCTACGCCGGCTGGATGCCGGCGGGGACATAGGAAAAGCGTGATCAGGACAAACAGCGAGATTACTCCCCGAGGTCGCACACCTCGAAAGCGCCCGTGCTCTGGTTTTGCCCCAGGTACGCCAGCAGCTGACCGGTGTCGCCGGTGTCGTAGGTCGCGTCGACCGGCACCGCGAAATTGATCAGGTCGAGTTTTTCCAGGCGGTAGCCGACGATCGGCTCCATGCCGGACACCCGCACCCGGTATTCGGCCGGGGACTCCTGCTGCTTGGCCTCGGCGCACAACTGCTCATATGCCTTGTCATAGCGCTGGGCGACCAGGGCGTCCAGGTAGGCCGAGACGACCTTGTGGGTCTGCTCCTGCAGCGCGCTCTGGGCCGAGGTGGCCAGGCCGAAGACCGCGGCCGCGCCGCCGCCGCAGATCAGCAGCAGCACGGCGGCCCCGATGCCCAGAGTCCACCCGATGCGCTTGCCCTTGCCCTCGACCGGCGGGGCCGGGAAGGGCGGCTGCACGCCGGGGCCCGGCGGGGGCGGCGGCACGGCCGGCGTGGCGCTCGGGTAGGGCTGGTAGCCCGGGTGCGGCTGGTAGCCCTGGTATGTGGGTGGCGCCGAGGTCATGCGCACAGCCTAGTTGTCAGCGCCACGGTTCGGCGGCCCGGTCGCTGGCCGTCACGACGACCTCGCCGCCGGGTTCGGCGGCGGCGAGCGTCTCGTACGCCGAGGGCTCGTCGATCGATTCCGAGAGCAGTGGAGTGGCCTGCACCTTGACGTCGAATCCGCCCAGGGCGCGCCGGTAGGCTCCGACCGACTCCCACTCGGTGACCAGCGTCCAGTAGGTGGGGTCGTCGAGCGCGCGGGTGAGCCGGCCGGAGAGATAACCGGGGCGTTCGGCCAGGGCGGCAAGCGCGGCATGGGCCCGCGTGACGAAGCCGTCCTGCGTTTCCGGTGTGACGACGAAGCGGTTGAGCACGAGCATGCTGATGAGCTTAAGGAGTGCCGCGTGGCCCCCAGCGACGACCTCTTGCACCGGCTTTCCCGGGTCCCTCCGGCCCGCGCGTTCCTGGGCGCGCTCGCGCTCATGCTGCTGGGCCTGTTTCTGCCCGGCATCGTCGGCGCGGCCGTGCTCGGCGTGCTCGCCGCGGCGTTGATCGCGCTGACCGTGGCCACGTGGCCGGTTCAGCCGGCGCGGATCCGGGCGGTGCGGATGATCCTGCTCGGCGTGCTGGTCCTGCTCCTCATCAGCAAGGTGCTGTGACTCATGCGATTTTGACAATCATTGTCATTATCGGCAAGAGTAGTGATATGCCGATCCGAGTGCTCGCCGCCGCCCTGGCCGTCCTGGCCCTGGCCGGCTGCACCGCGCGAGCGTCGGCGGCCGGCGTCCTGAATGTCGTCACCGCCTTCTACCCGCTCGAGTTCCTCAGCGAGCGCATCGGCGGCCCCGGCGTGCACGTCACCGACCTCACCAAGCCGGGCGCCGAGCCGCACGACGTCGAGCTCAACCCGCGCCAGGTCGGCACCATCGCCGACGCCGGCGTCGTGGCCTACCTGCGAGGTTTCCAGCCCGCGGTCGACGACGCGGTGGCCCAGGAGGCGAAGGGCCGCGCGTTCGACGCCTCCCAGGTGGTGCCGCTGCTCCCGCTGGCCGACGGCACCGACGGCAAGCCCGAGCCGGGCGCCGACCACCCCGAGACCGCCGGCGGCGGCATGGACCCGCACGTCTGGCTCGACCCGGTCCGCTTCGCGACCATCGCCGACCGGCTCGGCGCCCGCTTCGCCCAGGCCGACCCGGCCCACGCCGCCGGCTACACCGCCCGGGCCGCCCAGGTGCACGGCGAACTCGACGCGCTCAACACCGAAATGGCCGCCGGCCTGCGCCAGTGCACCCGGCACGAGATCGTCACCAGCCACAGCGCCTTCAACTACCTGGCCACCCGCTACGGTCTCACCCAGATCGGCATCACCGGCATCTCGCCCGAGGCCGAGCCGTCCCCGCGCCGGATGGGCCGCATCGCCGCCCAGGCCAGGGCCACCGGCACCACCACGATCTTCTTCGAGACCCTGGTCAGCCCCAAGGTCGCCGAAACCGTCGCCCGCGAGGTGGGCGCCCGCACCGCCGTGCTCGACCCGCTCGAGGGACTGACCGAGCGCGGCGCCGACTACTTCTCCGTCATGCGCGACAACCTGGCCACACTGCGTACCGCCCTGGGGTGCTCATGAGCGTCGTCAACGTCAGCCATCTCGCCGCCGGCTACGAGGGCCGGGAGGTGCTGCACGACATCACCCTGCGCGTGCACCCCGGCGAGGTGGTCGCGATCCTCGGGGCCAACGGCTCCGGCAAGTCGACCCTGATCCGCACGGTGCTCGGCCTGGTGCCGATCGGCCGCGGCGACATCGAACTGTTCGGCACCGGCCTGCGCCGGTTCAAGCAGTGGGCCCGGGTCGGTTACGTGCCGCAGCGCCTGGGGGCCGGCGGCGGCGTACCGGCCACGGTCGGCGAGGTGGTGGCCTCGGGCCGGCTGGCCCGCAGGGGAATCTTCCGGCCGCCGGGAGCGGCCGACAAGACCGCCGTACGCGAGGCGCTGACCGACGTCGGCCTGCTCGACCGCATCAACGATCCCGTCTCGACGCTGTCCGGCGGGCAGCAGCAGCGCACGCTGATCGCCCGGGCCCTGGCCGGCCGGCCCGACCTGCTCGTGCTCGACGAGCCGACCGCCGGGGTCGACGCGGCCAGCCAGGAGGCGTTCGCCGCCGCGCTGGGCCGGTTCCAGGCCGGCGGCGGCACGATCCTGCTGGTCGCGCACGAACTGGGCCCGCTCCAGCCGCTGATCGACCGGGCCGTCGTGGTGCACGACGGCCGCATCGCCTACGAGGGGCCCGCGCCCGAACCGGCCGGCCACCACGCCATGCCCGGCCACGACCACGTTCATCCGCACGCCGACAACGTCAAGGCCGGCATCTGCGAGTGGGCACCGACCGACCGGATGGCGGCCGGCTGAATGGACCTCTTCGAGTACGACTTCATGCTCCGCGCCCTGGCCGGCGCGCTGATCATCGGCCTGGCCGCGCCCTCGCTCGGGGTCTACCTGGTGCAGCGCCGGCTCTCTCTGATCGGCGACGGCATCGGCCACGTGGCGCTGACCGGCGTCGGCATCGGCCTGCTGCTGCACCGCTCGCCGGTGATCGCGGCGGTGATCGTCTCGGTGATCGGGGCGGTCGGCGTCGAGCTGATCCGGCAGCGCGGCCGCACCTCGGGCGACCTGGCGCTGGCGCTGCTCTTCTACGGCGGCATCGCGGGCGGCGTGGTGCTGGTCGGGTTGTCCAACGACTCCAGCAACGCCAACCTCATGCAGTACCTGTTCGGTTCGCTGGTCACGACGTCGCCGCAGGACATCGTGGTCATCGGCGTCCTCGGGGTGCTCGTGCTGGCCGCGATGACGGTGTTCCGGCCGGCCCTGTTCGCGGTCTGCAACGACGAGGAATACGCGCGGGTGAGCGGCCTCCCCGTGCGTACGCTCAATCTGCTGATGGCCGTGACCGCCGCGGTGACCGTGACCATCGCGATGCGGACCGTAGGTCTGCTCCTGGTCTCCGCCCTGATGGTGGTGCCGGTGGCCGCCGCGCAGCAGGTCACCCGCGGTTTCCTCAGCACCATGACGGCGGCCATGGTGATCGGCTTCGGAGCGGCCGGCTCCGGCGTGGTGGTGTCGGCCGAGATCGACACCGCGCCCGGCGCCACCACGGTGATCCTGGCCCTGGCCGTCTTCGTGGCGATCTCGGTCGGCTCGGTGACCTGGCGGATGCTGCGGCGGCGCGGCAACCCGCACCATGAGGTGGAACCGCCCGATGTGGTCCTGCAGAAGGTCTGAGCGATGACGACGACAACGGGTTACGAGGCGTACGAGTCGGCCGGCGAGCTGTTGCGCGCCCTGTCGGCACCGATCCGGGTCGCCATCGTCGCCGAGCTGGGTCTCGGCGAACGCTGTGTGCACGAACTGGTCGAGAAGCTGGGCGCCCCGCAGCCCCTGGTGTCGCAACACCTTCGGGTGCTGCGCGGCGCCGGGGTGGTGCGAGGTGCGCGCCGGGGCCGGGAGATCGCATACTCGCTGGTGGACGACCACGTCGCCCACATCGTCGCCGACGCGGTCAGCCACGCGAGGGAGGTAGTACGCCAATGAGCGGGGAACGCAACACCAAACAGCGCAGCGCCGTGAGCGCCGCCCTGGCCGACACCGAGGGGTTCAACAGTGCCCAGGAGCTGCACGCCAAGCTCCGTGAGCGGGGCGAACGGGTCGGCCTGACCACGGTCTATCGCACCCTGCAGGGCCTGGCCGAGGCGGGCGAGATCGACGTGATGCGCCCGCCCGGCGGCGAGCACCTCTACCGCCGTTGCAGCCAGAGCCACCATCACCACCTGGTCTGCCGGGCCTGCGGCAACGCGGTCGAGGTGGAGGGGCCGGCGGTCGAGTCGTGGGCCGACCGGGTCGCCGCCCAGCACGGCTTCGTCGACGTCTCCCACACCATGGAGATCTTCGGAACCTGCCCGGACTGCGCGGGCAAGCGCTAGTTCGCTCCCCATGGGACGCTGACTCGGTGAAGCTCTATGCCGACCGCGTCCCCACCGCCCTCCGCCAGCTGATCACCGATCTCGTGGTCGTCGTCTGGGTCTATCTCTGGATTCGCGCCGGCCTCTGGGTTCACGACATGGTCCAGAAACTCGGCGTGCCCGGCGAAAAGCTGCAGAGCGCCGGCACCGGCCTGGCCGACAACCTCAACGACGCCGGCGGCAAGGTCGGCCGGGTGCCGCTGGTCGGCGATCAGCTGGTCAAGCCGTTCAAAGGCGCGGCCGACGCGGCCCGTTCGCTGGCCGACGCCGGGCAGCAGCAACAGCAGATCGTCGGCCGGATGTCGGTGATCGTGGCGCTGGCCGCGGTCGCCGTGCCGCTGGCGCTGGTGCTGTTCCTCTGGCTGCCGCTGCGCCTGCGCTGGATCCGCCGGGCCGGGGTGGCGACGAGCGTGCGGGATGCCCCGGCCGGCCGCGACCTGCTCGCCCTGCGCGCGCTGGCCGGCCAGCCGCTCGACCAGCTGGCCCGGCTCGGCCCCGACATCGCGCAGAGCTGGCGCAACGGCGACCCGGAGGCGGTCGACGCGCTGGCCGCTCTCGAGCTGCGGCGCCTCGGTCTCAAGCCCGCCCGGTCACTCGCCGGATGATCGCGTCGGCGGTCGCCTTCGGGGCCTGCTCGGGCACCCAGTGTCCGATGTCGCGCATCGCGACCAACTGATAGTCGGCCTGCACCCAGTCGGCGGTCCGGAGAGCGGCGGTGATCCGGAAGACCGGGTCGTGGTCGCTCCAGACGTAGGTCGTCGGCACCGTGATCACGCCCATGCCCTTCAGGGCCTTGGGGCTGAGCGCCCGATACCAGTTCAGCCCGCCGGTCAGCCGGCCCGGCTCGCGCATCGCGTCGGCGTAGAGCGCCGCCCGCTCCCCGATCGCGCTCATCATGACCTTGAGCAGGGCGCCACCGCCCGCCAGCAGCAGCCGTTCGGCCCCCGGCGACCGGAAGAAGGCCTGGTAGACGAAGCGGGCGCGCTGGGTCGGGCGTACGCGAAGAGCGAGACCGAGCGCGCGAGGGTGGGGCACCGAGATCGCGGTCAGCGAGCGCACGCGCTCCGGGTGCTGCCCGGCCACCAGCCACGCCACCTGCGCACCCCAGTCGTGCCCGGCCAGGTGGGCCGATTCGAGGCCGAGCGCCTCGATCACGGCGACCGCGTCGGCGGTCGGCTCGGCCAGGCGGTAGTCACCCACCGCCGCCGGGCGCGCGCCGGGCGAATACCCGCGCTGATCGAGGGCGTACGTGCGGAGACCGGCCGCGTGCAGCCGGGGCAGGACCGGGTCGAACTCGCGGTGGTCCTGCGGGAAGCCGTGCAGCAGCAGGACCGGCTGCCCGTCGGCCGGGCCGCCCTCGAAGACGTCGAAGGTCAGCCCGCGCGCCTTGATCTCCCGGCGCGTCGTCGCCACCCGCATGTGATCACTCCCTCGCTGTCCCAACACGTCAGACGGTGTTAGCGTCATCGAAACTAATGCAATTGCAATCCGACAGGGGAGCGCACAGCGCTGAGAGTGCGAGCCGACAAGGCCCGCAGACCCTCGAACCTGATCTGGGTAATGCCAGCGCAGGAAGTTCGGTCATTCTCCGTTTCTCAAGAAGCGTGCGTCTCCTCCCGGTACCCGCTGGGAGGCGAACTATGAACAACCGTTGGCGAACCATCGACATCGTGATCGCGTCGATCATCGCGGTCGCGTTCGGCGTCATCTTCTGGGCCTGGAACCTGCTGTGGAACGGCCCGGCCGACGCCATCCCCCTACCCGGACGGGCCGCCATCTACGGGATGTGGCTCGTGCCGGCCGTCCTCGGCGCGCTGATCGTCCGCAAGCCGGGCGCCGCGTTCTACACCCTCACCCTGGCCTCGCTGGTCTCGGTCGCGATCGGCACGAGCTGGGGCTGGACCATCGCCGTGCAGGGCCCGCTCGAGTCCCTGGGCGGTGAGCTGGCGTTCGCGCTGTTCCTCTACAAGGCGTGGCGGCTCCCGGTCGCGCTGCTCGCGGGCGTGCTGGCCGGGCTGGTCGCCTCGATCTACGACGCGTTCGTCTGGTACCCGGACACGTCGTGGGCGAACATGCGGATCCCGTACATCCTGATCACCGCGGCGTCGTCGCTGGTGGTCGCCGGCCTGGGCAGCGTCGCCCTGGTCAAGGCACTCGCGCAGACCGGCGTCCTGGACCGCTTCGCGGCGGGCCGGGAGCGGGCGCTGGTCTGAGATGAGCGAGGTCGTACTTCGCGGGTTCGGGTGGCGGCACGCCGGCCGCCGGGCCTGGGCGATCCGCGACGTCGACCTGGAAATCGCGCACGGCGAGCGGGTGCTGCTGCTCGGGCCCTCCGGGGCCGGCAAGAGCACCCTGCTCGCCGCGCTGGCCGGCCTGCTGCCCGACGACTCCGGCGAATCGGAAGGAACGGTCGAGGTCGACGGCCTCGACCCGCGCAAGGCCCGCGAACGCGTCGGCATCCTCTTCCAGGACCCGCAGACCCAGCTGGTGATGGCCCGCAGCGGCGACGACGTCGCGTTCGGCCTGGAGAACCGGGGAGTCCGCGAGGCCGACATCTGGCCCCGGGTCAGCGACGCCCTCGACCGCGTCGGCTTCCCGTACCCGATCAACCGGCCGACCGCCGCCCTCTCCGGCGGCGAGGCGCAGCGCCTGGCGCTGGCCGGGGTGCTGGCGATGCGCCCCGGCCTGCTGCTGCTCGACGAGCCGACGGCCAACCTCGACCCGGCGGGCGCCTCGCTGGTGCGGGAGGCGATCGGCCGCGCGGTCGGCTCCGGCTCCACGTCGATCATCGTCGAGCACCGGGTCGCCGAGGCGTTGCCGCTGGTCGACCGGGTGGTGGTGCTGTCGCCCGGAGGCGGGATCCGCGCCGACGGCGCGCCCGAGGTGGTCTTCGCCGCCTACGGCGACCAGTTGGCCGAGGCGGGCGTCTGGGTGCCGGGATTCACGTTCCCGCCGGTCAAGGCCGCCGCGGCGGCGGGCGCTCCTCTGGTACGCGCGGACGAGTTGACAGTCGCCCAGCGGCTGTCCGCGGTGTCGCTCTCGACCTCGTCCGGGGAGGTCCTGGCGGTGACCGGCCCGAACGGCGCCGGCAAGTCGACTCTGGCCCTGGCGCTGGGCGGCCTGCTGGCCCCTTCCGGCGGGGCCGTTTCCGCTTTCGGCGACCCGCGGCCGCCCCACAAGTGGCGGGCGACCACGCTGACCGGCCGCATCGGTTCGGTCTTCCAGAACCCCGAGCACCAGTTCGTCACCACCCGCGTCGCCGACGAGCTGGCGCTGGGCCCCCGCCGCCTGGGCCACTCGGCGGCGGCGGTGGCGGCCACGGTGGACACCCTGCTGTCCCGCCTGCATTTGACCCGGCTGGCGGCCGCCAACCCGTACACGTTGTCGGGCGGCGAGGCCCGCCGGCTGAGCGTGGCGACCGCGCTGGCCACCGCCCCGCGCCTGCTGATCCTCGACGAGCCGACCTTCGGCCAGGACCGCCGCACCTGGATCGAACTGGTCACTCTCCTGGCCGCCCTCCGCGACGAGGGCCACGCCGTGATCGCCGTCACCCACGACGACGCCTTCGTCCAGACCCTCGCCGACCGCACCCTCGCCCTGGGCGTCCCGCGCCTGCCCGACCACGCGCCACTCCCCCACCGGCGACGCCCATGATCCGGCCGACCTCCGCTACCGAGGGCCGCACCGCCGGGTGGGTGTCCGGCCGAGGCGCCGAACCCACGCCGGGACGCCACTGTGGCGTGCGAGTCGCGCACGCCGGGCGCCGCGCGTGCGGGTGGCGCGCGGTGGCGCGTACCGCCGCGGCCGCGCGAAAGGCGCGGCCGTGAGTTTCGCCGTGCAGCAGATCGCCGACCCGGCGGCGCCCTTGGCCCGCCGCAACCCGGTCGCCAAGCTGGGCGCCGCGCTGCTCTTCTCGCTGCCGCTGATCGCCACGCTCGACCCGCTGACGCCCGCGCTCGGCCTGCTGGTCGAGCTGGCGCTGCTGCCGTTCTTCGGGCTCCGCTACGGCGCCCTGCTGCGCCGCGCCTGGCCCCTGACCCTGGCCGCGGCCGGGATCCTGGTCACGATGGTGCTGTTCTCGGCCGACCGCTCGGGCCGGCTCCTGGTCGAGCTGGGCCCGTTCGACGTCACCACCGGCGTGCTGGTCGTCACCCTCGGCCTGATTCTGCGGATCTTCGCGGTCGCCCTGCCCGGCGTGATCGTCTTCGCCACCACCGACCCGACCGACCTGGCCGACGCCCTGGTGCAGAACGCCCGGGCCCCGGCCCGCTTCGCGATCGGCGCGCTGGCCGCCTTCCGCCTGCTCCCCCTGCTCGGCGAGGAGTGGCAGATGCTCACCCTGGCCCGCCGGGCCCGCGGCGTCGACGCCGGCCGCAACCCGCTCGCCCGCCTGAGGCTCTTCGTCTCGACCGCGTTCGCCCTGCTGGTCGGCGCCCTGCGCCGCGGCACCCGCCTGGCCGTGGCGATGGACGCCCGCGGCTTCGACTCGGGCACCCCGCGCACCTTCGCCCGCCGCCAGCACTTCACGGCCGGCGACACCGCCCTGCTGATCGGCGCCGTCGCCCTGGCCGCGGCCGCCCTCACGACCGCGATCGCCCTCGGCTTCTTCCACCCCGTCATCGGCTGAGCGGGTTCAACCGTCCGGGTATGACAAGAAACGGCCAGGCAGATGTCGATCTAGCCCTTCCTGCCGTCTTTCCGGCCCTGACGTCGGCTTTTGCTCTCGGCCGGTCAGACCTTTTACTTTGACCGCGGAGAAACTTGGACTGAGAAGTCGGCCGTCTCATCGTAGGGTGTGCCCCGTGGAACGCCCCCCTCTGCAAAAGATGCTCGCCGATGCCCAGGGCGGGATGCTGCTTTTCGGCATCACGCCCCCTCGACGCAGCGCGACGCCCGAGCGGATCAGGGAGATCGCCGAGGTGACTCTCGGCCGGTTGTCCCAGCTCGACCTCGACGGCCTGATCCTCTATGACATCGACGACGAGTCCGACCGCAACCCGCAGGAGCGCCCGTTCCCCTACCTGCCGACGATGGACCCGGCCGCATTCCACACCGACTACCTCGGCGAGTGGGACCGCGCGGTGGTGGTCTACCGCTGCGTCGGCAAATACGCCGAGGAGGAGCTGCGGGCCTGGCTCGACGACGCCGACACCGACCGCGTGCTCGGCGTCTTCGTCGGCGCCTCCTCGGGCGGCAAGCCGGTCCGCACCGATCTGCGCCGGGCCCAGGCCCTGCGCGACGAGGTGCGGCCCGACCTGCCGCTCGGCGCCGTCGTGATCGGCGAGCGGCACGCCCGCAGCGGCGACGAGCACCTGCGCATGCTGACCAAACAGGAGCGTGGCTGCACGTTCTTCATCTCGCAGGTCATCTACGACCTCAACGAGACGAAGAACCTGGTCTCCGACTACTTCTACGCCTGCCAGGAGCGCGGCGTCGCACCCCGTCCGATCATCTTTACGCTGTCGTTGTGCGGGTCGGCCAAGACGCTCGAGTTCCTCCAGTGGCTCGGCGTCGACGTGCCGGGCTGGCTGGAGAACGAGTTGCGCCACTCGGCCGACCCGCTCGCCGACTCCTATCGTGAGTGCCTGGCGATGGCCCGCGACCTGCAGGCGTTCTGCGAGAGTCTGGGCCTGCCGCACGGCTTCCACGTGGAGAGCGTGTCGATCCGCAAGGCCGAGATCGAGGCGGCGACCCGGCTGGCCGGTGATCTGGCGTCAATCCTGCGGGCCTAGCGGAAGCCCCGCGGGGACAGACGGGCCAGATCGTCCCGCCCGAGCCGGAGCGCACCGGCCGCGACGTTCTCCTCCAGATGCTCGACGCTGCCCGTGCCCGGGATCGCGAGAACGTTGCGTCCCTGGTGGAGCGTCCACGCCAGGCGTACCTGATGGGGGGTGACCCCATGGTCAGCCGCCACCTTCCGCACCGCCTCGTCGTGGTTTTCGCCGGCCCCGTCCTCCCGGCCCGGGCCGGCGATCGCGAAGAACGGCACGAACGCGATGCCGCGGTCGGCGCACGCCTGCACCAGGTCGTCGTCGCGCCGGATGTCGATCGCATAGCTGTTCTGCACGCAGACGACCGGCGCGATCGCGGTCGCCTCCAGCACGTGGTCGAGACGCACGTTGGAGAGTCCGAGATGCCGGATCAGCCCCTCGTCGCGCATGGCGGCGAGCGCGGCGAACCGCTCGGCGACCGAGTCGTGCCCCGGCCTTTTCACGATGCGCAAGTTGACCACGTCGAGCCGGTCGACCCTGAGCCGGCGCAGATTCTCCTCGACCTGCCGGCGCAGCTGGGCCGGCGTCACCGCCGCCTCCCATTCGCCGGTCGGACTCACGCCCGGCCCGACCTTGGTGGCGATCAGCAACTCTTTCGGATACGGCCAGAGCGCCTCCCGGATGAGCTCGGTCGCGTAGCGTGCCTGCTCGCCGGCCTGACCAGCGAGGATGCCGCCCGGCGACCGGTAGAAGGCGGCGGTGTCGATGTGATCGACTCCGAGCTCGACGGCCCGCCGCAGGACCCGGACGGCGACGGCCGGGTCGGGGTTGACGGTGAGCCGCATCGAGCCGAAGCCCATGCGATGGATGGTCTGGCCGCCGAGCTTCCAGGTCCCGGCGGCTGCGGCAGTGATCCCCTCGTTAATCACCCGCGCCAAGCTAGTAGCGCCGCGCATCCCGCGCACTCCCCCGGCCGCCCGATTCCGATTTGGCCGGATCGCTGTTAAGTTGTTTATTGTCGGCGGAATAACGCGCATGGGCACCCTTGTGGCTTAGATCTGCGCTGTGCCCTGATTCGACGATTCCCCAGATTCCCCCTTTTCCCAAGCCTCAGAACCGTCAAATCCTGGCATGATGCCGTGAGAGCGCTCTCAGGAGGCGCGCGGCCACGTGCTGGGACGATGGATCGATGCTGGTTGCATTCTCAGTAACGCCGCTCGGCGCCGGTGACTCGGTGGGCGACCTGGTGGCCGAGGCGGTCCGGGTGGTGCGGGCGTCCGGCCTGCCCAACCGCACCGACGCGATGTTCACCACGATCGAGGGCGAGTGGGACGAGGTGATGGCCGTCGTCAAACAGGCGGTCGACGCGGTCGCCGCGCACGCGCCCCGGGTCAGCGTCAGCCTCAAGGCCGACATCCGCCCGGGCGTCACCGACGCGCTGACCTCCAAGGTGGAGCACATAGAACGGGCGCTGACCGAGTGAGACGCCTCGTCATGTGGGACATCGACTACACGCTGCTGCGCGGCGGCGGGGTCGCCGCGCGAGCCTGGCAGGCGGCGTTCACCGAACTCACCGGCGTCGCGTGGCGAGGAAACCCGATCTTCGGCGGCCGCACCGACATGGACATCTGCATCGAGGTCTTCGCCACCCACGGGGTCACCGACTGCACGCCGGAGAGGTTCTTCGTCCGCTACGTCGAGAAGATCCAGGCCTGCCGCCACGAATTCGGCGAGCAGGGCTCGCTGCTGCCGGGCGTACGCGATGTGCTGGCGCGCCTGCGCGCCGACCCCGACGTCGTCCAGACCCTGGTCACCGGCAACGTGCCCGAGGTCGCCGAGGCCAAGGTGGCCGCCTTCGACCTGGCCGCCGCGTTCGACACCGAAGTCGGCGGCTACGGCACCGACGACAGCGTGCGCGCCATCCTGGTCCGCCGCAGCCTCGAGCGGGCCGAGGCCAAATACGGCGAGACGTTCCGCCCGGTCGTCATCGGCGACACCGTGCACGACATCACCGCCGCCCTGGCCAACGGCGCTTTCGCGGTCGGCGTGGCCACCGGCACCACGAGCATGGCGCAGCTCGTGCTGGCCGGGGCCCACGCGGTCCTGCCCGACCTGTCCGACGTGGACGCGGCCGTGGACATCCTTACGAGCTGACCGGCACCGGATTAGGGATCGCCCCGCCGAAGCGCCGGTCGCGGCTGGCATAGAGCTCGCACGCATACCACAAGTGGCGGCGGTCGAAGTCGGGCCAGAGCGTGTCAAGGAAGATCAGCTCGGCGTAGGCCGACTGCCAGAGCATGAAGTTGGACGTGCGCTGCTCCCCCGAGGGCCGCAGGAAGAGATCCACGTCGGGCACCTCGGGGTGGTAGAGGTAACGCTGGATCGTCTTCTCGTTGACCTTGTCGGCCTTGAGCTTGCCGGCCGCCACGTCCTGCGCGATGCGGGCCGCCGCGTCGGCGATCTCGGCCTGGCCGCCGTAGTTGACGCAGAACTGCAGGGTCAGCTTGGAGTTTTTCTTCGACATCTCCTCGGCCGTCTGCAGCTCGGAGATCACGCTCTTCCACAGCCGGCCCGCGCGACCCGACCACACGACGCGTACGCCCAGGTCGACCAGCTGGTCGCGGCGCCGCCGGATGACATCGCGGTTGAAGCCCATGAGGAAGCGCACCTCCTCGGGCGAGCGCCGCCAGTTCTCGGTCGAGAACGCGTACGCCGACAGATAGGGGATGCCGAGCTCGATCGCACCCTCGATGGTGTCGAACAGCGAGTATTCCCCCTGCTCATGCCCCTTGGTGCGGGAGAGCCCGCGCTCCTTGGCCCAGCGCCCGTTGCCGTCCATCACGAGCGCGATGTGCTTGGGCAACACGTCCTTGGGCAGCTCGGGCGGCGTGGCGCCGGAGATGTGCGGGGTAGGTGGCCTGGTCAAGGGGACTCCCGTCGATCAACAAGCGGCAGCGAGCGCAACGCGCGCTCCATGTGCCATTGCAGGTGGGCGGCGACCAGGCCGCTGCACTCGCGGCGCACCGGCGGGTCGGCCGAGTCGGCGACTGTCCAGTCGCCGACGGTCAGGGCGGTCATCAGACCCAGCGTGGCCGCTCTGGGGTGGGCGGCCCCGGGCGGGCGGCAGTCGGGACAGACCGCGCCGCCGGCCGGCACCGAGAACGCGGCGTGCTGCCCCCGGGTGCCGCAGACCGCGCACTCGGTGAGCGCGGGCGCCCAGCCCGCCACCGCCATGCCGCGCAACAGATAGGCGTCGAGCACCAGGCTGCCCGCGTGCTCCCGGGCGGCGAGTGCCTTGAGCGCCCCCAGAGTGAGCTGGAACAGCCGCAGCGAGGGCTCGCGCTCGATCGGGGTGAGCCGCTCGGCGGTCTCGGCGATCGCGCTGGCCGCCGTGTAACGCGGGTAGTCGTCGAGGAACTTCCCGCCGTAGAGCATGACCGCCTCGACCTGGCTCACCGAGTGCAGCGCGCTGCCCACCCCCTCGGGCGAGCCGGCCAGCTGCAGGTCGATGTGGCCGAACGGCTCCAGCCGGGCACCGAACCGGGAATTCGTGCGCCGCACGCCCCGGGCGACCGCGCGCAACCGGCCGTGCCGCCGGGTCAGCAGCGTGATGATGCGGTCACTCTCGCCGAGCTTCTGCACGCGCAGCACGACCGCGTCATCACGGTAGAGCTGGCGGCGGTATCCGCTTCCGGTCGGCACCCGACCATTCTGCCTGCCGCGTACGACAGACCCTGACCCGGATCTCAGGGTCATCTCCGGGGTCGCTCCGATAGTGCTTCCCCACCCCCGGCCAATAGCGTCGACACCATGACCACGACACTCGTCCGGCGCGCCGGAGTCCTCGCCCTGATCGCCGCCACGGCGACGACCCTGTCCGGGTGCGCGGGGGTGCTCGGGGCGAAGATGACCTACAACGACACCGAGAAGGCGAAGATCACCGACATCGTCCTCTCGGGCGGCGGCGGCGATGTGAAAATCACCACGGCCGCGGTCGACGAGACCACGATCCAGCGGATCATCCGGCGCACCACCAACCCGGGCGAGTCCTACCACGTCTCCGGGTCGGTCCTCAGCCTCGACATGTCGTGCGGGCTCAACTGCTCGGTGTCATACGAGATCCAGACCCCGCCCGGGGTCAAGGTGCGCGGCGTCCTCGATTCGGGCGACATCCAGCTCGCCGGGATGGCCGACACCGACGTCCAGGTCAGCTCCGGCGACATGCTGATCACCGACGCGACCGGTCCGGTCAAGGTGCGGGCGACCTCGGGCGACATCCAGGTGCTGCGGGCCCACGGCACGGTCAGCGCGGTCGCCACGTCGGGCGACATCCGGGCGATCGACCCGGCCGGCGCGGTCACCATCCGGGCCACCTCGGGCGACGTGCAGGTGCGCCTGGCCACCCCCAACTCGATCACCGCCGACGTGACCAGCGGCGACGTCGACATCTCGGTGCCCGAGGGCAGCTACGACATCATCGACCGGGCCCGCTCCGGCGACACCTCGCTCGGCGGGCTGATCAGTGACCCGTCGTCGAAGAATGTGCTCGATGTCAAGGCCAGCAGCGGAGACATCAACATCGACACCACGGCATGATCGGGGCATGAGCTTCTACCTGCCCCTCGGCCAGGACGACAACGGCGCCGACCGGTTCGAGCCGACCAAGGCGACCGAGAGCCCGTGGGACAGCGCGATGCAGCACGGCGGCCCGCCGGCCGCCCTGCTCGGCCACCAACTGCACGTCGACGGCCTGCGGCTGGCCCGGATCTCGGTCGACTTCCTCGGCCCGATCCCCCGCCGCGAGCTGCGGGTCGAGGTCTCCACGATCAAGCCGGGCCGGCTGACCTACCTCAACGAGGCCCGCATGGTCATCGACGGCCGGGTCGCCGTGGTCGCCCGGGCCTGGCACATCGCGCCCGGCCCGCGCCCGCCCGCCGAGACCCCGGGCACCACGGCCGACCCGCTGCCCGGCGAGGCGCAGGAGTTCGCCCCCGAGTTCGGCGACTGGGGTTACGGCCACGCCATCGAGTGGCGTTCCAGCCGGGGCGACCTCAACGAGCCCGGCGAGGCGCACGTCTGGTCCCGGGTGCGGATGCCCCTGATCGACGGCGTCGAGATCAACGGCCAGGACCGCGCGCTGATCGTGGCCGACTCGGCGAACGGCCTCTCCGCGGTGCTCCCGATGGACAAGTGGCTGTCCATCCCGCCGACGATGACGACCACGCTGATGCGCCCGGCCGACGGCGAGTGGGTGCACCTGGCCGCCGTCACCCAACTCACCGACGACGGCCTGGGGCTGTCCAGCGGCACCCTCTACGACCAGACCGGCAAAATCGGCGAGGTCGCCCAGCCGCTGGTCGTCCGCGCCCGCTAAAAGCCCAGCTTGCGGAGCTGCCGCGGGTCGCGCTGCCACTCCTTGGCGACCCGCACGTGCAGATCGAGATAGACCCGGGTGCCGATGAGCTGCTCGATCTCGGCCCGGGCCCGCGACCCGACCTCCTTGAGCCGCACCCCCCGCGAGCCGATCACAATCGACTTCTGGCTGTCCCGCTCGACGTAGACATCGGCGTAAATCTTGGTCAGGTTGCCCTCGACCTGCATCTCCTCGACCAGCACGGCGATCGAGTGGGGCAGCTCGTCGCGCACACCCTCGAGCGCCGCCTCCCGGATCAACTCGGCGATCAGCACCTGCTCCGGCTCATCGGTCAGCACATCATCCGGATACAGCTGCGGCGACTCCGGCAGATGCTTGATGATCACGTCGACCAGGTTGTTCACCTGATGCCCGGAAACCGCGCTGACCGGCACGATCTCGGCGAAATCGTAGAGCTCGCTGACCGCCAGCAGATGCTTGGCCAGAGCCTCCGGCCCGACCAGGTCGACCTTGGTGACAACCGCGACGATCGTCGCCTTGAGCTCGGCCAACTCGGACGAGATGAACCGGTCCCCCCGCCCCACCGGCTCGTCGGCCGGAAAACACACCCCGATCACGTCGACCTCGCTCCACGCCTCCCGCACGAGATCGTTGAGCCGCTCCCCGAGCAGCGTCCGGGGCCGGTGCAGACCTGGCGTATCGACGAGCACAAGCTGAGCGTTCTCCCGGTGCAGAACCCCCCGGATCACATGCCGCGTCGTCTGCGGCTTACTCGACGTGATCGCGATCTTCTGCCCGACGATCGCATTGGTCAGCGTCGACTTGCCGGCGTTGGGCCGCCCGACAAAGCACGCGAACCCGGCACGATAAACCCCATCGTCGGTCGCCGCCACCGACGCTTCCTTGTGCCGGTGAACCTTCCGCTCTCTTCCGGTACGCGTGTCCGCCGTCCCGCCCGACCCGGCCCGCTCCTGGCTCTCCACCGACTCGGGCCGCGCCTGGGCCGCCCCCGAGTCCCGGTCACGGCCGTCAGCGCCGCCCGGCTCGCGCGCTCCGCCTGTGGACGACTCCGAAAAACTGTCGTACCCGGCTGCTTCACTGGCCCCACCCAGTTCCGGGGTGGGGGCGGTCCGGGAGGGGCCGGCACCGCGAGATCCACTTCCGCCGACTCCGCTCGCACCGCGAGATCCACTTCCGCCGACTCCGCTCGCACCACGCGATCCAGTTCCGCCGACTCCGCTGGCACCACGCGAACCACCCGCGCCACGAGACCCGTCGCCCGCGCTCGCAGCGCGCGATCCATTTACGCCGGCTTCGCTCGCACCGCGCGATCTGCTACCGCCACGGGAGCCGCCGACTCCGCCCGCACCACGCGATCCACCCGCGCCACGAGACCCGTCGCCCGCGCTCGTACCACGCGATCCACCTGCGCCACGAGACCCGTCGCCAGCGCTCGCAGCGCGCGATCCGCTCCCGCCGCGGGAGCCGCCGACTCCGCTCGCACCACGCGAGCCACCCGCGCCACGAGACCCGTCGCCCCCGCTACGCCCGCTGGCACCACGGGCACTGCCCTTGGGCCACCAATCGATCCCGCCTGTGGACGAGTCCGAAAACTTGTCGTACCCAGCTGCTTCACTGGCCCCACCCAGTTCCGGGGTGGGGGCGGTCCGGGAGGGGCCGGCGCCACGAGATCCACTACGGCCGCGAGCTCCATCGGCTCCGCCCGCGCGAGACCCACCAACTCCACGGGACGCGCCCGCTCCGCCAGATCCAGCTCCGCGCGATCCGCCATATCCACCGGACGAGCCCGCTCCGCGCGAACCACCAAACCCGCCCGACGAGCCCGCTCCGCGCGAACCACCAAACCCGCCCGACGAGCCCGCTCCGCGCGAACCACCAAACCCGCCCGACGCGCCCGCTCCCCGCAGGCCACTAGACCCGCCGGTTCCGGGAGACCCGCCGGCCCCGCGGGAACCACTAGACCCGCCAGCTCCACGAGACCCGCCAGACGCGCCCGCTCCGCGAGGCTTGCCGGTTTTCGCCGACGGGGCGCCGGCGGCTTCGCTTCGGCGGGCGGCGCGGCGCTCCTGGCGGCGTAGTTCGTTGCGTTCGCCCGCGGTCAGGCGGCGTTCGTCCGAGTTTTCCGGGCCGGTCACTGTCGTCCACCCATCAGGCTTGTCATGCGATGACCGTGCCGCGCAGGGCGCCGTCGGGTCCGGCCACGTGGATCGGTGCGTCGGGGGCAAGGTCGCGGACCGCGGCGTGGCCGGCGCCGTCGAGCTGTTCGGCCTCGGTGACGACCGCGGCGGCTTCCAGCTTGGTGGCTCCCGCGGCCGCGGCCGACGCGACCGCCAGTTGCAGGGCGGTCAGCGCGAGGTGGGGCAGCGTGACGGTCGCCGCCGCGTAGGTTCGGCCGTCCTGGTCGCGTACGGCTGCTCCTTCGAGCGCGCCCACCCGGGCGCGTGAGCTTCGGGCCAGGGTGACCAGCTTGGTGTCCTCGGCGCTCAGCGCCGCCGGCACGGCAGTGCCGGCGAAAGTCTGGTCAGGCATCTGCGGTTTGTCTTTCCTCGGTGTCGGATTCGTCGGATGGCGCTTCGGGTTGCTCGTCCGGCTCGGTGCGGCGCACCAGGACCGAGTCGATCCGGTTGCGCCGGCCGGTGGTGCCCTCGGCGATCAGGTGCAGGCCGCCGACGTCGACGGTCGCGCCCGGGATGGGCACCCGGCCCAGGGTCTGGGCGAGCAGGCCGCCGACCGTCTCGACCTCGTCGGCCGGCAGTTCGACGCCGTAGAGCTCGCCCAGGTCCTCGATCGGCAGGCGGGCGGTGACGCGGACCGCGCCGTCGCCGAGCTGCTCGACGGGCGGGCGTTCCACGTCGTACTCGTCGGTGATCTCGCCGACGATCTCCTCGAGGATGTCCTCGATGGTGACCAGGCCGGCCGTGCCACCGTACTCGTCGACGACGATCACCAGGTGGGTGCGGGCGGCCTGCATCTCGGAGAGCAGGTCGTCGACCGGTTTGGACTCGGGGACGAAGGTCGCCGGGCGCATGAGCTCGGCCACCGCACCGGCGGTCGCGCCCGGGTCGCCGGACTGGGTGCGGCGGATGACGTCTTTGAGGTAGAGCACGCCGAGCACGTCGTCGACACTTTCGCCGATCACCGGGATGCGCGAGAACCCCGAGCGCAGGAACAGGTAGAGAGCCTGCTGGAGGGTCTTCGGTGCCTCTATCCACACCATCTCGGTGCGGGGCACCATCACCTCGCGGGCGATCGTGTCGCCGAGCGCGAACACCGAGTGGATCATTTCGCGTTCGCCGTGTTCGACCACGCCGCGCTGCTCGGCCAGGTCGACGAGTTCGCGCAGCTCGACCTGGCTGCCGAACGGTCCTTCGGGGAAGCCTCTGCCCGGGGTGACCGCGTTGCCGATCAGGATCAGCAGCGAGGCGAGCGGGTTGAGGACCTTGCCCAGCCAGCGGATCAGCGGGGCCGCCGCGCGGCCCACGGCGTACGCGTGCTGGCGCCCGACCGTGCGCGGCGCCACCCCGACCACCACGAAGCTGACGAGCGTCATCGCGCCGGCGGTGACCAGCGCGGCTCGCCATCCGACGCCCCAGTTGTCGACCGCGACCAGCGCGACCAGCGTGGTCGCGGTCAGCTCGCAGATCAGGCGCAGCAGGAGCAGCAGGTTGAGGTGACGGACCACATCGGAGGCGACGGCTTCGAGCGCCGACGCCCCACGTTTGCCCTCGCGGACCATCTCGGCCGCGCGCGCCGGCGACACGGCACCGAGCGCCGCGTCGGTCATCGAGGCGAGGCCGGCCAGGAACACCAGCACGAGCGCCAGGATGATCAGTTGAGCGTCGGGCAGGCCGGCCGAAGTGGCCGGGCCCGACGCGAGTAGAGGTGCGGGGTCCACCGGGATCAGCCGGCCTGCCGCGTAGCCCGCCAGCTCTGGAGCAGGCGGTTTTGCAGCGCGAACATCTCGCGCTCCTCCTCCGGCTCGGCGTGGTCGTAGCCGAGCAGGTGCAGCGCCCCGTGCACGGTCAGCAGGTGCAGTTCGTCGGCGGCCGAATGGCCGGCCGCGGCGGCCTGTTTGGACGCCACCTCGGGGGCGAGCACGATGTCGCCGAGCAGGGCCGGTTCGCCGGTGCCGGCCTCGCCGGGACCGTGGTCGACGCTGCCCTCGTCCATCGGGAAGGCGAGGACGTCGGTCGGGCCGTCGCCGTCCATCCAGCGATGGTTGAGCTCGGCCATGTAGTCGATGTCGACGAGGAGGACGGACAGTTCGGCGAGCGGGTTGACCCCCATCTCGTCGAGGGCGTGCCGGGCCACCGCGAGGATCGCGTCGGTGTCGACCTCGACTCCCGACTCGTTGGCGATCTCGATGGACATAGTGCTGCGGTTACCCCTTGGCTTCAGCGCCGGCGCCCGGCGCGGCCGCCGCTGGCGGCGCGTCCCGGCACGGCGTGTACGGACTGGGTGGCTAGCTGCTCCTGCTCGACGTCGTAGCGCGCGTACGCGTCGACGATCTCCGCGACCAGCCGGTGCCGGACGACGTCGGCACTCGACAGCTCGGCGAAGTGCACATCCTCGACATTCTGCAGGATCTGGCGCACGATCTTGAGACCGCTGGTCGTGCCGCCCGGCAGGTCGACCTGGGTGACGTCGCCGGTGACCACGATCTTGGCCCCGAACCCGAGCCGGGTCAGGAACATCTTCATCTGTTCGGGCGTCGTGTTCTGCGCCTCGTCCAAAATGATGAACGCGTCGTTGAGCGTGTTGTGCGTGACGATCAGATCGTCGGTGACGTAGAGCGAGTCTTCCGCGGCGACCTGGATGCAGACCGTCTCGGTCTCACCCGCCGGCTCGATCGACTCGATGAACCGCATCGGGCGGCCCCCGCCGCTGGAGTCGTAGAGGGCGCGCTTGCGCTCGAGACGGAACGGGTTCACGCCCTCGGGCAGCCTGATTTCGAGCACGTAGGCGTCGTTCCGGTATTCGACCGGGCGTCCGCCGGCGCGCCCGGGAACCCGGCCCTCCACCGGGCGCCGGCGCCAGTACGCCACCCCACCCAGCGAACGGACGAGGAACAGGACGTCATCGCGGAGCCGCGCCGAGCACGTTGTGTACTGAACGCGACAGGTCCGGCCGCGCTGGGTGACCGGGCCGCCGTCGGAGTCCAGGAGGCCCTGCAGTACGCCGAGGCGTACCGAAGCGCTGTTGCGCAGGTAGGTCTCCGGAACGAACTTCGTGTGCGAGCGGGTGCCGGCCAAGCCGAGCTCACGGAGCGCCGCGGTCAACGGGTTGGCGGTGATCACGCCGCCGCGGCCGCCGCCACCGGGGCGTCGCAGGACGTAGTCGTACCCGCTCTTGTGGAAGACCTCGACGTCGGGCAGCGCCGCGTCCAGCATCTCGGCAAGTTCCCGGTCGGCGGTAGCGAACGCCGGGGTGGTCGCCGTGGTCAGGCAACCGTCGCCCAACAGCAGGCCCAACGCGTACGGGTCGAGCCGCACCTCCCGCGGGACGAACTCGACCGCGTCGACCAGCGGCAACTCGTACCGGTGGACGTTGCCCCTCCGCAGCTTGCCGATCATGTCCTGGGTCTGCAGGACCCGCCACGGACGGCCGTGACTGCGGTCATCCACCGTGCGCACCGTCCACAGGTGCTCGCCGCAGGCGAGCGTCGAAGCGCCGTCCTGCGTCGTCACCTGGTAGACCGGCTTTCGGCCTTGCGGATAGACCCCGAGCACCGGTGTCGGCAGGCCGTCCGAACCGACGACGAGGTCGCCGACCCGGAGGTCACCGATCAGCCGCCAGCCGTCCGGGGTGAGAACCTTCGCCGTGAGCGGCTGAGCGCGGCCACGCATGTAGGCGAGGGGGGCGACCTCGATCGTGCCGGCCGCCATCAGCCGGGGGATCGACTCCGGGTCGAGCATGTCGTGGAGGGCGTCGTAGAGCGGCCGCAGATAGGGGTCGATCTTCTCGTTGAGCGTGCCGGGCAGGAAGCCCAGCCGCTCACCCGCCTCGACCGCCGGCCGGGTCAGGATGATGCGGCTGACCTGCTTGGCGGTCAGGGCCTGCACGGCCTTGGCCATCGCGAGATAGGTCTTGCCGGTGCCGGCGGGGCCGATGCCGAAGACGATCGTGTTTTGATCGATGGCGTCGACGTAGTGCTTCTGGCCCAGCGTCTTGGGGCGGATGGTGCGCCCGCGGCGGGACAGGATGTTGAGGGTGAGCACCTCGGCCGGCCGCTCCGAGGTGTTTTCCTCGAGCATCCGGGCCGTACGCCGCACGGAGTCGACGTTGAGTGTCTCCCCCTTCTCGATCAGCTCGATGAGCTCCGAGAAGAGGCGTTCGGCGGTCGCGTTCTCCGCCGGGTCGCCGGTGATGGTGATCTCGTTGCCACGAACGTGCACGTCGCTGGCGAGAGTTCGCTCGATGAGTCGCAGGATTTCGTCCTTGGCGCCCAGCAGGTTCACCATGATCTTCGGGTCGGAGACCGAGATCTTGGTCTGCACCCGAGCCGGGCCGGTGGGCTCCGCGCTGGAAGGGTTCGGCGTACCGGTCATAGGGCGGCCCCCGTGGGCCTGGCCACCTGCTCTCTATCTCATCCTGATTCGACGATCCTCGTGCGGGCCGGCGATCGTGCCATCCTATCCGCTCGGCCGCCGCCCCGCCGAGGCCATTATCGCCAGGTCAATCCGAGGGGCCCGCCGAGGCCGGCCCGCCGTCGAACGCCTCCTGCACGCGGGTGCAGCGGTAGGTCGCCCAGTGCATCCGCGCCACGGTCCCGCTCGCGTCACGGGTGAGCCGCAGCAGCTCGCCCGCCTCCCGCCCGGAGACCGTGCGCAGCACGTCCGGACGGTCGGGTAGCGGCTGGAACACGGCCGGTGGCGTATCGGCCGGCGCGTCGGCGAAACGGGCCTGCAGCGCGCCGTCGTGCCATGAGAACAGGAACTGCGTGCCCTCGCTCCACCACGGCCCCAGCACCGACCGGTACGCCGGTGGCGCGGCCGGCCCGGCCCGCCACGGCCGGATGTCGGCCGGGTCGCCCTCGACGGCCAGCCGGAGCAGTTCGCCGACCAGCTCGTTGGTCTCGGACGCCGTACCGGACGAGCCGAGCACCGCGCAGCCGAGCGCGTCCGGGGTGTCCTCGCCGCCCCGGCGGCCGTAGACGCCGGCGAGGAAGCCGGGCATGGCGCCGTTGTGTCCCACGTGCATCACGCGCCCGCCCTGCGGCGACAGCATCAGGCCGAGGCCGAAGCCGCCCGCCCAGAGCGTCTCGTCCTGGGTGGTCAGGGGCCAGCGCATCTCGTCGAGGGTGGCCGCGGCCAGCACCTCGCCCCGCGGGTCGACGGTGGCCGGGGACACCAGGAACGACGCCCACCGGGCCATGTCGCCCGCGGTGCTCCAGAGCTGGGCGGCCGGGCCGACGCCCCCGGTCGGGAACTGCGGCTCGGGCCGGGCCGCGTCCGAGTACGCGTCGACCATGTAGCCGACGGCGGCGGACGAGGGGGCGTCGACCGTCGTCGAGTGAAGCCCGAGCGGCTCCAGGACGCGCGCGACGACCAGCTCTTCCCAGGTCGTGCCGCGCAACGTGGCCGCCAGGTGCCCGAGCACGGCGAACGCCAGGTTGGAGTAGTGGAAGCGGCGCGCGTTGGGTAGCACCCGCTCGGCCCGGTCGAGTTCGGCGAGCAGGCCGGCCGAGTCGGGCGTGAGCAGCGTGTCCCAGACGTCGCCGTGCGGCTCGCGCTGGAAGCCAGCGGTGTGCGACAGCATCCGCCGGATCGTCGCGTCGCCGTGCGCCGGCACGTCGAGGTACTTCGCGATCGGCTGGTCGAGGTCGAGCAGCCCGTCGTCGCGGGCCTGCATGACCAGCGCGGCGGTGAAGGTCTTGGTGACCGAGCCGATGCGGAACCGGGTGTCCGGCCCCAGCGGGTGCTGAGGATTGCCCGAGTCGCCGACGGTGAAGATCCACGGCTCGCGGTCGGCTCGGACCAGGGCGACCGACAGGGCCGGGATGCGGCCGCGGGCCTGGGCGCGCCGGGCGGCCCTCTCCAGAGCCGCGCTCATCGCAGGGCCAGCATCGGGCCGAGCGGCTCGCCGCCGAGCACGTGGGCGTGCACGTGGAAGACCTCCTGGCCGGCGAAGCGGCCGGTGTTGAACATCAGGCGGAAGCCGTCGCCGGTCAGGCCCTCGCCCTCGGCGACCGAGGAGGCCGTGGCCAGCAGGTCGGCGCTGGCCGCCGGGTCGGCGGAGAGCGCCACCACATCGGCGTAGTGCTCCTTCGGGATGACCAGCACATGCACCGCGGCCTTGGGGTCGATGTCGCGGAAGGCGAGGGTGGTCGGGGTCTCGTACACGACCGTCGCGGGGATCTCCCCGGCGACGATGCGGCAGAACAAGCAGTCGTGGTCCACCCGATGGATCTTAGGGTGGCCCTATGACTTCGCGAGCAATCCTGGTGACCGGTTCGTCGCGCGGGCTCGGGCGGGCGATCGCGACGCGCTTCGCGGCGTCCGGCGATCGGGTCGCGGTCCACCATCGCGACTCGGCGTCACACGCCGAGTCGCTCGTGGCCTCGCTTCCCGGCGAGGGCCACGTGGTGGTCCGGGCCGACATGGCCGACGCGCCGGCCGTACGCGCCATGGTCGACGAGGCGGCGGCCGCGCTCGGTGGCCTGGACGTTCTGGTGAACAACGCCGGGATCTACGGCCCGGTGGACCGGCCGCATCCGGTGTTCGGGCTCGACTACGAGCAGTGGCAGCAGATGTGGCGGCAGACGCTCGACATCAACCTGTTCGGCGCGGCCAACGCGTGCTGGGCGGCGGCTCAGCACATGCGGGAGCGGGGTGGCCGGATCGTCAACGTGACGTCGCGGGGGGCTTTCCGGGGCGAACCGGAGCAACCGGCGTACGGCGCGAGCAAGGCCGGGATGAACTCGATGAGCCAGTCGCTGGCGGTGGCGCTCGCGCCGTACGGCATAGCCGTGGCCGCGGTGGCCCCGGGCTACATCGAAACCGACATGACCACCGAGCACCTGAAGTCGGAGCGCGGCGCCGCGATCCGCGCCCAGAGCCCGTACAACCGGGTCGCTCAACCGGACGAGATCGCCGCGGCGGTGCACTGGCTCGCCTCACCCGAGGCCCAGTGGGCCAGCGGCGCGATCGTCGACTTGAATGGTGCCTCGTACCTCCGTAACTGACCATGGGAGCGCTTCCACAATGACGGCTGACGTCGACGACCTGCTCAAGCAACTGACCCTCGAGGAGAAGGTCTCGATGCTGACCGGGCAGGACTTCTGGTCCCTGCCCGCGATCGACCGGATCGGGCTGCGCTCGCTGGTGATGTCGGACGGCCCGATCGGGGTCCGCGGCACCGGCTGGGCCCCCGACGACCCGTCGATCGCCCTGCCCAGCCCGACCGCCCTGGCCGCGGCCTGGGACCGCGAGCTCGCCGAGACCGCGGGCCGCCTGCTCGGCCAGGAGGCCCGGCGCAAGGGCGCGCACGTGCTGCTCGGCCCCACGGTCAACCTGCAGCGCACCCCGCTCGGCGGCCGCCACTTCGAGTGCTACTCGGAGGATCCGCTGCTCAGCGGCGAGATCGCGGTCGGTTTCGTCCGCGGCGTGCAGGACCACGGCGTCGGCACGACGGTCAAGCACCTGGTCGGCAACGACTTCGAGACCGACCGCATGGAGGTCGACGTCCGGATCGGCGACCGGGCGCTGCGCGAGCTCTACCTGGCCCCGTTCGAGCGGGTCGTCGAGGCCGGCGGCTGGGGCCTGATGAGCGCCTACAACTCGGTCAACGGCACCTCGATGGCCTCGAACGGGACGTTCCAGCAGGAGACCCTCAAGGACGAGTGGGGCTACGACGGGGTGGTGGTCTCCGACTGGCGGGCCGCCCGCTCGACGGTCGGCGCCGCACTGGGCGGCCTCGACATCGCGATGCCGAAGCTGGAGAACCCGTGGGGGCCGGCGCTGGTCCAGGCCGTACGGGAAGGAACCGTGCCGGAATCGGCGATCGATGAGAAAGTCCGGCGGGTTCTGCTGTTCGCCCAGCGTGTGGGCGCTCTTGACGGCGGCCCGGCGGTGAATCCGCCGGCCGGCCTCGACGGTGACGCGGTCGCCCACGAGGTCGCGACCCGCTCGTTCGTGCTGGTCCGCAACGAGGGCTACACGCTTCCGCTGGAGCCGGCCGCGCTGACCAAGGTCGCGGTGATCGGCGCCCTGGCTCTCGACGCCCGGGTGCTCGGCGGCGGCAGCGCCCAGGTCTCGCCGCCCCACACGATCTCGCCGCTCGAGGGCCTCGGCCGGGCGCTCTCCGGCGTCGATGTCGAATACGCGATCGGCGCCGACCCGCGCCCGTTCCTGCCCGCCGCCCGGGGCCCGCAGTGGTCGGGTTCTCGGATCGAGATCAACTCGTCGTCGTTCGCGCTCGACTCGACGGCCGTGCGCTGGATCGGTTCGCTGCCCGGCGACATCGACCCCTCGACGGTCGAGAGCCTGCGCATTTCCAGCGTTTTCACGCCGGACGAATCGGGCGAGCACACCTTCGCGGTCTCCGGCTTCGGCAACTTCCGGTTCACGGTCGGTGATGAAGGTATCTACGAGGGCTCGCTGCACCGCCCCGGCGCGACCCGGGGCGAGCTTCTGCTCAACCCGCGCGAACACCGGGCCGGCGTGCGCCTGAGCGCCGGCGTCACGGTCCCGGTCGTCCTCGAGCAGACACTCCAGCGCGGCATGGCCCACACGGTCGCCACGACGCTCGGTCACCGTGGTCCGGCCCCCGACGCCGACGGCATGATCGAGGAGGCGGTCCGGCTGGCGGCCGGGTCGGACGTCGCCGTGGTCGTCGTCGGCACCACCGAGCAGGTCGAATCGGAAGGCTTCGACCGGACTTCGCTGGCCCTGCCGGGCCGCCAGGACGAGCTGGTCACCCGCGTCGCGGCCGCCAATTCCCGTACGGTCGTGGTTGTGAACGCCGGCTCGCCGGTGCTGATGCCGTGGGCCGACGACGTGGCGGCGATCCTGCTGACCTGGTTCCCGGGCCAGGAGGCCGGCGCGGCGCTGGCCGACGTGTTGCTCGGCGTCACCGAGCCGGGCGGCCGCCTGCCCACGACCTGGCCGCGCCGCGAGGAGGACTGCCCGGTCCTGGCGATCTCGCCGAAGGACGGCGTCGTCTCCTACGACGAGGGCATCTTCATCGGCTACCGGGGCTGGCTGCGCTCCGGCAACACCCCGCTGTACGCCTTCGGCCACGGCCTGGGCTACACCAGCTGGGACTACGACGACATCGCGGTCGACGGCACCGAGGCCGTGGTGACGCTGACCAACTCGGGTGCCCGGGCCGGCCGCGAGGTCGTCCAGGTCTATCTGGCCCCGACGGAGCCGGACGCCGACCGGCCCGAGCGCTGGCTGGCCGGCTTCGCCAACGTCTTCGCCCGGCCGGGCGAGACGGTCACCGTACGCGTCCCGCTGCCGCCGCGCTCGTTCCAGATCTGGGCCGGCAACGGCTGGCAGACCGTGACCGGCGACTACCGGGTGATCGCGGCCCACGCCCTCGACGCGGACCGCCTGGAGGCCCGACTGACCGTCTAGCGCCGGCGACCACACCGGAAGCCAGCCCGGCCACCCCGCGCAGCTCGTCGACGACGGGCGCGCGGCGGCCGGGCTCGAACCGGAGCGTGACCACCGGTGCTATCACGCTCAGCGCTCGTACTCGACCGCCGGTTACCGTACGCATCGCATTTTGATCCCCCCTCAGCGCAGCTTTCCCGCAGTCTGCGCTACGGCATAACTTTCCGTGATAACGGCCATCTTGACTCTGCGTAATTATCGGCTAAAGTCGGAAGAGTCCGGATATGCCAGACATAAAGGGGTTCACGCATGCCGAACTACAACCTGTCGGAGTCCGAGATGCGGATGCGCGGCCTGGCCGCCCTCTACGGGTACCCCGCCGGTGGCCCCTTCATCGCCCTGGCCGTTCGCCCCGACGACCTGCTCGCCGACGTGGCCCGCACCGTCGAGCGGAGGGTCTTCGAGGAGTCGTTCGCGATGGACGCCGCCGTGATGACCGAGGAGTACGCCGCCTACGAGCAGGACAGCATGTTCTTCCTGGTGATCGAGCGGCGCACGGGAGCGCCCGCCGGCGCCGCCCGGGTGATCGACGGCGGCGGCAAGACCCTGGACGACGCCCCCGACGTGATCGGGGTCGACCTGGGCACGATCGTCGAGAAGCACGGCCTGTTCGGCGGCAAGATCTGGGACTTCGCCACGCTGGCGGTGCTGCCGGAGTACCGCGGCGGCAAGTCGACCATGGTGAGCTCGCTGCTCTACCGCGCGTTCCTCAACGCCGGCCGCCGCGCCGGGGTGCAGCACGTCGTGGCCATGCTCGACCGCCGGGCGCACCGGGGCATCGCACTGATCGGCGCGCCGTTCGAGCCGATGGCCGGCTCGGAGCCGTTCGAATATCTGGGGTCGCCGTCGACCAGCGCGCTCTACATGCGGTTCGCCGACATCGAGCCGGCGATCGCCGCCGAGGGCGAGCGCCTGTCGAACATCACCCCGGTCGAGGGCGAGAGCCGGGCCCGCGGCCTGCACCGGGTGCTGACCGGCCGGATCGTCTCCAAGGTGGCGCACCAGGTCGCCACCGGCGAGGGCCTCGACGAGCACGTCGACCTGCCGGCCCTGGAGCGCCGCCGCTCGCGGCGACGCTGACCGCTACCAGCGGTCCAGCCGGGCCGAAAGAACCGACAAAGCCGCCACCCCGGCGGTCGAGGTGCGGAGCACCTCGCTCCCCAGCCGTACGACCGTGGCTCCGGCCGCTACGAAGGCGTCCCGTTCGTGGTCGCTGATGCCGCCTTCCGGGCCCACCGCCAGCATGATCTCGCCCGAGGCGGGCAGCGGGGCAGTGGTCAGGCGGTCGGTCGCCTCCTCGTGCAGCACGAACGCGGCCGCCGCCCCGCCGAGCCGGGCCGCCACCTCCCGGGTCGCGCAGTCCGGATCGCCGCCGACCACGGGCAGCCAGGGCCGCCGGGCCTGCTTGGCCGCCTCGCGTGCGGTCGACACCCACTTGTCGCGGGCCCTCACCCCGCGGTCGCCGCGCCACTGGGCCACCGACCGGGAGGCCGCCCACGGCACGATCTCGTCGACGCCGATCTCGGTCATCGCCTGCACGGCCAGTTCGCCACGGTCGCCCTTGGCGATGCCCTGCACGACGGTCAGGCGCGGGTCATGGGCGGGCACGAACTGCCGGTCCTTGACCCGGAACTCCACGCTGCCCTTGCCGACGGCGAGCACCTCGGCGTACGCCGTACCCCCGCACCCGTCCGCGAGGACGAGCCGCTCGCCCGCCTTGAGCCGTTGCACCGTGGCCGCGTGATGGCCCTCCGGGCCGGCAAGCGTGCCGGTGTCGGCGGCGGGCAGTTCGTCGACCAGGAAAAGCGGAGCGGACATGCCCGCACGCTATCGGCCGGCCCCGACGGTGACTCAGCCCGGTTCGGCGTGCAGGAGCCGGAACTCGCGCCGGCGCAGCGCGCGCAGCACGAACGCGGCCGGATTTCCGAACGCGCGGAGCCCCTCGTCGGCGCCGATCACCGAGATGCGGTCGATCCGGTGGGCGACGCCACGGTCCACGACCTCGCAGCGGCCGGCCGCGACCACGTTGCGATACCAGGCCACGTTCGGGCCGTAGGTCAGCTCGGCCACGAAACCCTCGCCGGTCCGGGCGAGCAGCAGGGGCGTCTCATAGCCGCGCCCGGTCTTTCGACCGACGTGCCGGACCAGGGAGAACGGGCCGATTCCGGCCCGGGCCAGCCGTACGGTCGCCCGGTTCAGCGTGTGCTTCAGCAGAGCGAGCCAGGCCCGCCGGAAAATTGCTGTCGACGACAAGATCTACTCGCTACCTTCCGCTCGGTGCGCCGGTTCACGGCGTACGTGAACAGGCCGCTGTGCCCCGAACCGTGAGGAGACGCCGTGCGTGACCACGACATCGTCGGCCTCCGGTTCGCCCGCCGCGAGGTGATCAAGGTGTCTCGGCTGCCCTGACAGCGCCACTTCGCTGTGTTGCGTCGTCAGGGTCCCACCACCCCTTTTCAATGATCAATTCACGGGAACGGTCATGCGCGAAAAACTTCGTAACCTCGGCATTCTCGCCCACGTCGACGCGGGCAAGACCACCCTCACCGAATCGCATCCCGTACGCCACCGGCGCCGCCAAGACCGGCGAGGCACGACCCTGACCGCGTTCGGCTCAGAGGTTCCCTACGAGCCACCGCCCGACCGCGCTGCCCGTGCTCTCAACGTCGCCCTGCAACGGTCGCGCCGTTCCGGCCGGCCGGTCGGCGGCCACCGGTGGTCGGCCTGCGGGTCACGTTCACCGACGGCCGGACCCACTCGAAGGACTCGTCCGAGATGGCCTTCCGCCCCGCAGGCCGGGCCGGCCTGACCGCCGCCCTGGCGGCGAGCGGGCTGGCGATCCTGGAACCGGTGGTCGCCCTGACCGTACGACGCCGGCCGGTTACCGGCCGCGTCAGGCGCGTCGCATGTGGACGGCCGGCGACAGATGTCGGACCCACGTGCTTGGCTCCGCCCCTCAGCGGACGGCACCGTGTCGCCGACCCGGACAACGGGGCTGCTCGTGCCACCCGGGTGCCGTACCTTTTGGGCGTGCCGCCGTCCCGACCGCATCGCGTTGCCGTGCTTGTGCTCGAAGGGGCGAAGCCCCTCGATGTGGGAATTCCGGCGCAGGTGTTCACGACCCGGCAGAGCATGCCCTACGAGGTGCGGGTCTGCGGCCCGGCGCCCGGCCTGGTCACCGGTGGCGACGGCCTGTCCTACCACGTCGCGGACGGGCTCGAGGCGCTCGAGTGGGCCGACATCGTGTTCATCCCGGGGTTCCGGTTTCCCGACCGGGAAGAGCCGCCACCCGCGGTCGTCGAGGCGCTGCGGGCGGCCCACGCGCGCGGCGCCCGGCTGGCCGCGATCTCCACCGGGGCGTTCGCGCTGGCTGCGACCGGGCTGCTGGACGGGAAGCGGGCGACGACACACTGGCACTACACGCGGCAGCTGGCGGCCAAGCATCCGCTGGTGCGGGTCGACGAGAACGTGCTCTTCGTCGACGAGGGCAGCGTGCTCACCTCGGCCGGAGCGGCGTCCGGCATCGACCTCTGCCTGCACATTCTGCGCGGCGACCTCGGGGTGGCCGCCTCCAACCACGCCGCCCGGCGGCTGGTCGCGGCGCCCTACCGCAGTGGTGGCCAGGCGCAATATGTGCCTCGCAGTGTGCCCGAGCCGCTCGGTGAGCGGTTCGCGGCGACCCGGGAGTGGGCGCTGCACCGGCTCGGCGAGCACCTGACGCTGGAGGTGCTGGCCCGGCACGCGGCTGTGTCGCCGCGCACGTTCTCGCGGCGATTTCTCGCCGACACCGGCTACACGCCGATGCAGTGGGTGATGCGGGCCCGCATCGACGTGGCCCGCGAGCTGCTGGAACGGTCGTCACGCAGCGTCGAGCAGATCGCGGCCGACGCGGGGCTGGGCACGGGAGCCAACCTGCGGCTGCACTTCCAGCGCATCCTCGGCACGACCCCGAGCCAGTATCGGCGTACCTTCGCCCAGGGCGAGTGAACCCCACGGTGGTGGAAGCTCAACCCGCGCGCCTGGCGTGATCCTTGCGAACCGTGGCGCCCGAGCCTCTGCCACGGCACGCCGCCCCCGGCAAAGCTGAACCCATGACAAGCATCGCCATCAACGGATTCGGCCGCATCGGCCGCAACGTGCTGCGCGCTCTGCTCGAGCGGGACAGCAAGCTCGAGGTCGTCGCGGTCAACGATCTCACCGAGCCGACGGCGCTGGCCCGGCTCCTCGCCTTCGACAGCACGGCCGGCCGCCTCGGCCGCCCGGTGACGGTCGACGGGGACACCCTCGTCGTCGACGGCCGGCGGATCAAGGTGACCGCCGAGCGGGACCCGGCCCGGCTGCCCTGGGCGGAGCTCGGCGTCGACGTCGTGCTCGAGGCGACCGGCAAGTTCACGGCGGCGGAGAAGGCGCGGGCCCACCTCGACGCCGGCGCCTCGAAGGTGCTCGTCGGGGCGCCGTCGGACGGCGCCGACGTGACGATCGCCTACGGCGTGAACACCGACGCCTACCGGCCCGGCGAGCACACGATCGTCTCCAACGCCTCGTGTACGACCAACGCGCTCGCGCCGCTGGCCAAGGTGCTCGACGACCTGGCCGGCATCGAGCACGGGTTCATGACGACCGTGCACGCGTACACCCAGGAGCAGAACCTGCAGGACGGCCCGCACCGCGACCCGCGCCGGGCCCGCGCCGCCGGCGTCAACATCGTGCCGACCACGACCGGCGCCGCGAAGGCGATCGGGTTGGTGCTGCCGAACCTGGCCGGCCGGCTGTCCGGTGACTCGATCCGGGTGCCGGTGCCGGTCGGCTCGATCGTCGAGCTGAACACGACCGTCGCCCGCGACGTCACCCGCGACGAGGTGCTGGCCGCCTATCGCGCGGCGGCCGACGGCCCGATGGCCGGCATCCTCGAATATTCGGACGACCCGCTGGTCTCGTCGGACATCACCGGCAACCCGGCCTCGTCCATCTTCGACTCGCTGCTCACCCGGGTCGACGGCCGGCACGTCAAGGTCGTCGCCTGGTACGACAACGAGTGGGGCTTCTCCAACCGGGTGATCGACACCCTGGAGCTGCTGGCCCGCTGACCGCACGAAGAACCGCCGGCCTCCACGGGGGAGACCGGCGGTTTTTCGTGCCTGGAAGAGAAATCAGTGGCCGTTGAACGCGTCCCGCATCCGGCTGAAGAAGCCGCCCTGCTTGCTCAACTCGGCGATGTCCTCCCCGCGGGTCTTGGCGAACTCGCGCAGCATGCGCTCCTGATCGGTCGTCAGCTTGGTCGGGGTTTTGACGTCGAGGTGCACGAAGAGGTCGCCGCGGCCCTGGCCCCGCAGGTGGGGCACGCCCTTGCCCCGGATGCGCAGCGTGCTGGCCGGCTGGGTGCCCGATTTGACCTCGATCGCCTCCTCGCTGTCGAGGGTCTTGATCGTGAGGCGGGTGCCGAGCGCGGCCGCGGTCATCGGGAGCGTGACCCGGCAGTGGAGGTCGTCGCCCTTGCGGGAGTAGACGTCGTGCGGCCGCTCGTGGATCTCGACGTAGAGGTCGCCGGCGGTGCCGCCGCCCGGGCCGACCTCGCCCTGCTGGGCCAGGCGGATGCGCATGCCGTCCTCGACGCCCGCCGGGATCTTGACGGTGAGGGAGCGGCGGGTGCGGACGCGGCCGTCGCCGGCGCAGGTCGGGCACGGGTGCGGGATGACCGTGCCGTGGCCCTGGCAGGTCTGGCAGGGGCGGGACGAGACGACCTGGCCGAGGAAGGTGCGCTGCACGCTCTGCACTTCACCGCGGCCGCCGCAGGTCTCGCAGGTGGCGAGGTGGGTGCCGGGCGCGGTGCCGGCGCCGGAGCACTGGGTGCAGAGCACGGCGGTGTCGACGGTGATCGGGGCCTCGACGCCGAACGCGGTCTCGACCAGGTCGAGTTCGAGCCGGAGGATCGCGTCGGCGCCGGGACGGGTGCGCGGGCGCGGGCCGCGCGAGCCGCCGCCGGCCGCGGTGCCGAAGAACGCGTCCATGATGTCCTGGAAGCCGACGAACGGGCCGCCGGCACCGCCCGGGCCGCCGGGGCCGACGCCGCCGCCGGGCGCCAGCGGGTCGCCGCCGAGGTCGACGATCTGCCGCTTCTGGTCGTCGGACAGCACCTCGTAAGCGGCGTTGATGTCCTTGAACTTCTCGTGCGCTTCCGGGTCCGGGTTGACGTCCGGGTGGTACTGACGAGCCAGCTTGCGATAAGCGCGCTTGATCTCATCGTCGGTGGCTTCCCGGCTCACACCGAGAATTCCGTAGTAGTCCTTGGCCACAGGAAGTCGCGCCTTCAGTCGGTTTTAAATTCCAAGTTCCAGTGAATCAGTTCTGCGCGAGCACATCGCCGACATAGCGTGCCACCGCACGGACGGTAGCGATCGTGCCCGGGTAGTCCATGCGGGTGGGACCGACCACCCCGAGCCCCCCGACGATCGTGACACCCGGGCCGTAACCCGTGCTGACGACCGAGGTGGAACGCAGGTTGTCGATCTCGTTCTCGTCGCCGATGCGGACCCGGGTGGTGCTGGGCTCGAGGTCGCCGATGAGCTTGAGCAGGATGACCTCTTCCTCGAGGGCCTCGAGGACGGGGCGCAACGTGCCCTGGAAGTCGAGCACACTACCGCGCGTCAGGTTGGCCGTCCCGGCCAGCATGAGGCGCTCCTCACTGCGCTCGACGAGGGTCTCGAGGAGCACCGAGGCGAGGCAGGCCATGGTGCCGCGGCTCTCCGGCGAGCACTCGTCGACCAGGGCGGCCACCAGCGGCGGGGTGTCGGCCAGCTTCTGACCGGCGAGCTTCTCGTTGACCCGGCGGCGCAGGTCGGTCACGTCGTCGGCCGCGACCGGGGCCGGCAGCTCGACCAGCCGCTGCTCGACCCGGCCGGTGTCGGCGATCATCACCAGCATCAGGCGCGTGGTGGAGATCGGCACCAGCTCGAGGTGGCGGACGCTGGAACGGGCCAGCGAGGGATATTGCACGACCGCGACCTGGCGGGTCAGCTGGGCGAGCAGGCGGACCGTGCGGTGCACGACGTCGTCGAGGTCGACCGCGCCGATCAGGAAGCGCTCGATCGCCCGGCGCTCGGCCGGGCTGAGCGGCTTGACCCGCGACAGGCGGTCGACGAAGAGCCGGTAGCCCGCGTCGGTGGGCACCCGGCCGGCACTGGTGTGGGGCTGGCGGATGTAGCCCTCTTCCTCCAGCGCGGCCATGTCGTTGCGCACGGTGGCCGGGGACACGCCCAGGTGGTGGCGCTCGACGAGGGCCTTGCTGCCGACCGGCTCCTGGGTCTCGACGTAGTCCTCGACGATGGCCCGCAGGACCTCGAGCTTGCGGTCATCGAGACTCACTAATGACCCCTCCCCCGACAGCCGGCGATCCCTGGCACTCCCGCAATAAGAGTGCCAGTCTACGTCGCGATCCCCGGCAACGCGATGATCGAACGGGCCATCAGTCGTCGCGGATCGGACCGCATGTCACCCTCGACCCTGTTGAGCTGCGGCCCTACCGTGTCAGCCATGAGTGAACCACCCCGCCCGCCCGGCAACGGCATGCCTGACGAACCTACTTCGCCGTACAATCCGCCGCCGCCCGGTGGCTATCCCCCGCCGGGTGGTTACCCTCCGCCTGGCGGTTATCCCCCGCCGCCCCCGCCGCACGGAAACCAGCCGCCCTACGGAAACCAGCCGCCGCCACCACCGTACGGGGGTGGTTACGGCAACTACCCCGGTAACAACGCGGCCGGCGACGACCGGACGTGGCTTCTGGTCGCCCACTTCGGCGGCGCGGCCGGCGCGCTGATCGGCGGCGGCACCCTCGGCTGGATCGCCCCACTGGTGGCGATGATGTCGCGCGGCCCCCAGTCGCCCCACGTGCGGGCCGAGGCGGTCAAGGCGCTCAACTTCCAGCTCGTCATCTCGATCGTGGCGCTGGTCTGCTGGGTCCTGAGCTGCCTGGTGATCACGTGGCTGATCGCGGTGGTGGCCATGATCGCGGGCATCGCCTTCGGGGTCATCGCGGGCGCGAAGGCGGCCAACGGCGAGGGGTACAACTACCCCCTCAACGTGAGCATCGTGAAATAACGGCTCAGACCACGTCGCGGATGACGGCGTCGGCCAGCAGCCGGCCCCGCAAGGTCAAGATCAGCCGGCCCGCGTCGTGCGCCTCGGGCTCGATCAGCCCGTTGGCCAGCGCCCGCGCGACCCCGTCCGGGTCGAGACCGGCCACCGGCAGGCCCTCGCGCAGACGGACCCGCAACATCACGTCCTCGACCCGGCGGTCC
>NZ_JBFBAD010000014.1:64698-121664 GCF_040682075.1 Actinoplanes sp. NPDC051411
CGTCCCCCGCTTTGGCCCGCCCCGGGGGTCCCGCTCGGGGGTCGCGCGCGGCCCCGGGATGCCCCGGGCGCCGTCGCCCCCGAAACTACCCGACACCGACCCGGGGGTCGGCCGGGTCGAGGACCTCCCGGGCATGGCCGGGCGAGGTGCCGTCGGCCAGCTTTTTTCCGTACGCGGCGGGATGCTTGACGTTCCACCAGCGCACCCCGCCCACGTGGCTGTGCGCGCCCGGCCCGAACCCCCACCAGTCGGCCCCGGTCCAGTAGAGCAGGTTGTGCCGGCACCGCCCGGCCTCGGACGCCGCCCAGTTCGACACCTCGTACCACTCGAGGCCGGCCGCGCCGAGCGCCTCGTCGGCGGCCAGGTAGCGGTCGGCGGCGACGTCGTCCGACGGGTACGGCAGTTCGCCCCGCCGCATCCGGGCCGCCATCCGGGTGCCGTCCTCGACGATCAGGGCGTACGCGCTGACGTGATCCACCCCGGCGTCGACCACCGCGCGCAGCGAGGCGGCGAACTCGTCGGCCGTCTCCCCCGGCGTCCCGTAGATCAGATCGAGGTTGACGTGCTCGAACCCGGCCTCGCGGGCCTCGGTCGCGGCCCTCGGCGCCCGGTCGGGGGTGTGCTGCCGGTCGAGGATCCGCAGCACCGCCGGGGAGGACGACTGCATGCCGAGGGAGATCCGGGTGAACCCGTTGGCCCGCAGCCGGCGCAGGTAGGCCGGATCGACGGACTCCGGGTTGGCCTCGGTGGTGATCTCGGCGCCGGGAGCGAGTCCCCACGCCCGGTCGACGCCCTCGACCACCCGGCCGAGGTCGTCGGCACTGAGCAGGGTCGGGGTGCCGCCGCCGACGAACACGGTGTCGACCCGGCCCGGCTCGATCACCTTGCGGGCTAGGTCGAGCTCCTGCAGCAGCAGGTCGGCGTACCCCTCGCGGCTGACGCCCCCGCCGAGCTCGCTCGCGGTGTAGGTGTTGAAGTCGCAGTAGCCGCAGCGGCTGGCGCAGAACGGCACGTGGAGATAGACCCCGAAGCCGTTTCGGCCCGCCGACTCGGCGGCCGCGGGCGGCAGCGACCCGTCGGGGGGTACGGGATCACCGTCGGGAAGCACACCAGCCATCCGTCAAGTGTGCACGGGCCCCGTTAGGGTTCCGCCATGGATCTGGTCCGTACCGCCACCGCCGCCGGGGTGACCACGCTGACCCTGGACAGCCCGGCCAACCGCAACGCCCTCTCCACGCCGCTGATGACTCAGCTGCTGGACCGCCTCGGCGAGACCCTCGTCGACCCGGACGTGCGGGCGGTCGTGATATCGCACACCGGACCGGTGTTCTGCTCGGGCGCCGACCTCAAGGAGACCGCGGCGGCCCGCGAGGCCGGGCGGGTGCCGGCCGAGATGCTGGCCGACGTCCTGGCCGCGCTGTGGGAGTTCCCCAAGCCGGTCGTCGCGCGGGTGGCCGGTCCGGCCCGGGCCGGCGGGCTGGGCCTGATCGCCGCGGCCGACCTGGCGGTCTGCACCCGGGAGGCGACGTTCGCCTTCACCGAGGTGCGCCTCGGGGTGATCCCGGCCGTGATCAGCGCCACTGTGCTGCCACGGCTGACGCCACGGGCGGCGGCCGAGCTCTATCTGACCGGCGAGGTGTTCGACGGGGTCCGGGCGGCCGAGGTCGGGCTGGTGACGGCCGCGGTCTCGGCCGAGGGCCTGGACGGTGCGGTCGCCGGCTACTGCGGCGCGCTGGTGCGGGGCGGGCCGCTCGCCCTTGCCGGGACGAAACAGCTTCTGCGGCGTACGGCGAAGGAATCGATCCGTGAGGATCTCGCCGAGCTGTCGGCCCGCTCAGCCGGATATTTCAAGTCGCCGGAGGGGGTCGAGGGCGTGACCGCGTTCCGCGAGAAGCGGCCGGCGTCCTGGGTCCCGGCCGGATCGCCCGCTCGGTAACGATCGTTTACTACTCTTGTCGTTCTACCCGTCGAGGAGGTGCGAGTGCGTCGGACGCCACTGGTGGTGGTCGCGCTGCTCGCACTCGTGGGCACGCTCGGCTTCGTCGCCGTGCTGCGCTCGTTCTCCCACGACATCAAGCTCCCGTCGCTGGCCAGCTCCACATGCCTGGTCAACGCGAACGGCGAGGTCGAGCTCGACCCGGTGCAGATGGCCAACGCGGCGACGATCGCCGCGGTCGGGGTGCGCCGGGGGATGCCCGAGCAGGCGGTGGTGGTCGCGCTCGCCACCGCCCTGCAGGAGAGCAAGCTGGAAAACCGGGACGACGGCGACCGCGACTCGATCGGCCTCTTCCAGCAGCGGCCGAGCCAGGGCTGGGGGCCGGCCGACAAGATCAAAGACCCGCGCTATTCGGCGGACAGGTTCTATTCGGCGCTCAAGCGGGTCAAGGGCTATCAGAAGATGCGGGTCACCGACGCGGCCCAGCGGGTGCAGCGGTCGGCCTATCCGAACGCCTACCAGAAGTGGGCCGACGAGGCGCAGGTGCTGGCCCGGGCGCTGACCGGGCAGGCGGCGAGCGCGGTCGCCTGCACGGTGACCGGCGCGCCGGCGCTGCGCGGGGCGGCCGCGGCGACCGCTCTCATGAGCGGGCTGCGGCTCGACTGGGGCACCGGATTGCCCACCTCGGCCGCCGCCGAGCAGGCGGCCGGCCTGACCGTCGCGGTCACGAGCGCGACCTCCGGCTGGCGTTACGCGCACTGGCTGGTCTCGCATGCGTCCGACACCGGACTCGAACGGGTACGTTTCGCCGACCTGGAGTGGGATGCGGGCGCCGGGAAGTGGCAGCCGGTAACTACCGACGGCGGCATCGACGAGCGCAAGGTCATCGCCGAAGTCTTCCGCTGACGTGAGCTTTCCGGTCGCCCAGCAGGACATTTATCCCCGTCGAACGATCGCGCTGCGTAATGTCTGACGTTCGGAATGTCCATTGCGCTGCGTATACATCGACGTGGACAGACAGCAATCGCACTGGTACTAAGAAGGGCGTGCTGAGGGCGATCGAATGGATCCTGCTGGGAAGCGCGAGCGCCGCCGCGATCATTGCCGGTGCCTGGTGGCGACGACCAGCGCGGTTCCTGCCATGGGCGCTTCTGGGCGCGGCGATCGCCTGCATGGGCGTCGGCGACGTCTTCTACGCCGTAGATCTGGAGACGATCGCCGAATATTTCTACCTGGCGATGTTCGTGATGGTGGCCGCGGCGCTGGTGCAGTTCACCCGCGGCGGCTCGCTTCTGGTCGACCGGGCCCGCCTGATCGACCTGCTCGCCTGGGCCTGTTCGACGCTGCTGGTGATCTGGGTCTTCATCATCGGGTCCACCAACGACCTCGGGAAGATCTCGGCCGCCGACGTGATCGGCGATCTGCTCCTGACGTCGGTCGCGCTGCGGCTGGTGATGGCGGCCGGCCGCAACCCGTCGGCCAAGCTGCTGCTCAGCGGCGCGGCCGGCATGCTGATCAGCGACATCGTCTATCCGCTGGCCCCGGGGCCGCTCACCGAGACCGGCTACATAGTCCTCTACGTCAGCTGGGGCGTCGCCGCGCTCCACCCGTCGATGACCGGGCTGACCCAGCCGATGGCGCCCCGCCTGACGCCATGGCGCCGCCCGTGGGCGGCGCTGCTCGGGGCCTCGGTGGCAACCCCGCCGCTGGTGCTGCTCTACGAGGCGATCCGGGGCGACGTCCACGACGGCGTGGTCATCGCGGTGGCCGGCGCGATCACGCTGACCCTAGCCATCACCCGCCTGGCCGACTCGGTGAGCCTGAGCGGCCAGGCACTCAACCGCGAGCGAGGGCTGCGCACGGCGACTGCCGCCCTGGTCGCGGCGGTCGACCCCCCGGCGGTCGACGTGGCCGTACGCTCCGCGGTCGCCGTGCTGCTTCCGGCCGCCGCGGTAACCGACATCGTCTTCGCCGCCGACGACCGCCAGCTGCTCGCCGAGGCCCTGCCCGCGACGAGCGGCCCGGCCGACCGGTCCGGGCACCGCAGCTGGTGGCTGCGGGACCCGCCGGCCGACGAGGCCACCCTGGTCTGTCCGCTGTGGCTGGAGCCGCTGGCCGTCGCTCGCCCGGGCGGCGGCGCCCTCGTGCTGACCGGCCGCCGCGACGACCTGGCGATGGCCCGCGACGCCCTCGAGGTGCTGGCCGGCCAGGCCGCGCTCGCCCTCGACCGGATCAGCCTGGTCGAGGCCGTCGGCCGCCGTGACAGCGACCTCTACCTGCGAGCGGTGATCCGCAACACGGCCGACATGATGCTGGTGATCGACGAAGATCAGCGCATCCGCTATGCCAGCCCGGCCCTGCGCACGCTGCTCGGCCAGGAGGAGCTGTCCCCGCTGGCCACCCTGGCCGACCTGGTCCACCCCGACGACCGCGGCCAGGTCCGCCGTGCCCTGCTGTCCTCCGGCGACGGCACCGTGTTCTGCGCCCTGCGCCGCCCCGACCACACTCAGGTCTACGTCGAGGTCACCTACCGCGACCTGCGGGCCGACCGCCTGGTCCAGGGCTACGTGGTGACCCTGCGCGACGTGACGAAGGCCCACGATCCGGTCGAGCAGATGCCCCACCTCGACCATGTCGACGAGCTCCCGGCCTGGGTCAACCGCCGCAGCGCCCAGCACAAGTTCCGCTACTGACGACCTTGAGTTCGCCTATAGGCGAGTTCCTAGCGTCGGCGGCATGACAGATGACAACCTCGAGGCCCGGCTCCGGATCGCCGTGGTGATCGGCAGCGTACGCACGCCGCGACTGGCCGACCCGCTCGCCGCGTGGCTGGAGCAGGAGCTGGCCGCAGTGGACTGGGCCGAGCTCGACATGATCGATCTGGCCTCGGTTCCGCTCCCGATGCACGAGATGCGGCCGGGCGGGGCCGCCGCGTCGCCGATCGCCGGGCGACTCGCGGCGGCCGACGGATTCGTGCTGCTCACCCCGGAGTACAACCACAGCTTCCCGGCCTCGGTGAAAAACATGATCGACTGGCATCTTGAGGAGTGGGCGTACAAGCCGGTCGCCTTCGTCGCGTACGGCGGTTCCGGTGGCATCCGGGCCGTCGAGCAGCTGCGCACGGTGTTCCCCGAACTCCGGGCCGCCACGGTGCGGGAGTCGGTCCTGTTGCCGATGCCGTGGAACCACCTCGACACCGCGGGACGTTTCCGCCCTCCGCCCGGCACGACCGAGGCGCTGCACGCGACGATGAACGAGCTGGCCACATGGGCGCGCGCGTTGCGCTCGGCCCGGTTCGCGCATCCGGCCGGCCGGCGTGATCAGCGTCACCGGGCCGAGGCCACCGGCGCCCGGACGACAATCCGGACGACAATGAAGCCGGTGGGAGCAGCGACGACATCGGAGCGTGCGGGATGACCTTGCTGACCGTCGGTCAACTGGCCGACGCCGCCGGGGTGACGGCCAACGCGGTCCGCTTCTACGAGCGTTACGGCGTGGTCACCGGCCACCGCAGCAGCACCAACGCCCGACGGTTCCCGGCCGACGCGATCCGCCGGATCAGGCTCGCGCGGGCCGCCCAACGGGTCGGGATCACCCTCAAGGAGAGTGCCGCCATCCTCGCCGGCATCCCGCCGATGTCACCCGACCTCGACCGGTGGACCGCCGCCGGCACGGAACTCGTCCGGATCGGCCGCGCCCGCATCGTCCAGCTCCAGTCGACCGTGGACCAGCTCTCCACCCTCGACTTCCTCGTTCAGCCACATCAGAGTTAGGGCCTGCGCGCGTACGGCGAAGGCGCCGGACCCCATCGGGGCCGGCGCCTTCGCGCTGTGATCTGGTTGCGCTGTGATCTGGTTGCTCCGCCGGAATCCGGCCGAGGGTCAGCGGGTCAGGCGACGGCGGCTGCCGACGCCGGCGACCAGGGCGACACCGATAGCCGCGAGGACGACCTGGAAGAGCAGCTCGATCCAGTCGACGCCCTTGGTGTCGGAGACGCCGACCGCGCGGGCGATCACGGTGCCCAGCAGGGCGGCGACAATACCGATGACCATGGTCAGCCAGATCGGGATGTTCTGCTTGCCGGGTACGACCAGGCGGCCCAGAGCGCCGACGATCAGGCCGACGATGAGCGCCATGACGATGCCGGTGACAGTCATTGGGGGTTCCTCCTCGGGGGTGGAGCTTTCGTTGCGTCCGTCGAGAAATGGATTTCCCGACACCCCGAGAAGCCAAACCGACTATTTCTTGGCCGCACCCTTCGCGTCGGCGGAATCGGAGGTCGACAGGGCGGCGATGAACGCCTCCTGCGGCACCTCGACCCGGCCGACCATCTTCATCCGCTTCTTGCCCTCTTTCTGCTTCTCGAGGAGCTTCCGCTTGCGGGTGATGTCACCGCCGTAGCACTTGGCCAGCACGTCCTTGCGGATCGCCCGGATCGTCTCGCGGGCGATGATCCGGCTGCCGATGGCGGCCTGGATCGGCACCTCGAACTGCTGCCGCGGGATCAGTTTCTGCAGCTTGGAGGCGATGTTCACGCCGTACGAGTAGGCCTTGTCCTTGTGCACGATCGCGCTGAACGCGTCGACCGGCTCACCGTGCAGCAGAATGTCCACCTTGACCAGTTCGGCGACCTGCTCGCCGGACGGCTCGTAGTCCAGCGACGCGTAGCCCTTGGTCTTGCTCTTGAGCTGGTCGAAGAAGTCGAAAATGATCTCGGCCAGTGGCAGGGTGTAGCGCAACTCGACCCGTTCGGACGACAGGTACTCCATGCCGAGCAGGCTGCCCCGGCGGCTCTGGCACAACTCCATGACCGCGCCGACATAGTCGTTGGGCACCAGCACGGTGGCCCGCACCACCGGCTCGTGAATCTCGGCGATCTTGCCGGTCGGGAACTCGCTCGGGTTGGTGACGACCTTCTCCTCGGCGTCCTCCGTGAACACCCGGTAGACCACGTTCGGCGCGGTGGAGATCAGGTCGAGGTTGAACTCGCGTTCCAGCCGCTCGCCGATGATCTCCAGGTGGAGCAGTCCGAGATAGCCGACGCGGAAGCCGAAGCCGAGCGCGGCCGACGTCTCCGGCTCATAGACCAGGGCGGCGTCGTTCAGCTTGAGCTTGTCGAGGGCGTCGCGCAGCGCCGGATAGTCCGAGCCGTCGATCGGGTAGAGACCCGAATAGACCATCGGCTTGGGTTCCTTGTAGCCGCCCAGCGCCTCTTTGGCCGACCGGATGTTGCCGGTCACGGTGTCGCCGACCTTGGACTGGCGGACGTCCTTCACGCCGGTGATCAGGTAGCCGACCTCGCCGACCCCGAGCGCACCCGCCTTCTCCATCTCGGGCGAGACGACGCCGATCTCGAGCAGCTCGTGCACGGCGCCGGTGGACATCATTTTGATCTTGTCGCGGGCCTCGATGCGCCCGTCGATCACCCGGACGTACGTGACCACGCCGCGATAGACGTCGTAGACCGAGTCGAAGATCATCGCGCGGGCGGGTCCGCTCGCGTCGCCGACGGGCGGGTCGAACTGCCGCACGATCTCGTCGAGCAGGTGCCCCACCCCGACGCCGGTCTTGCCCGACACCCGCAGCACATCGGACGGGTCGACGCCGATCAGCTGGGCCAGCTCCTCGGCATATTTCTCGGGCTGGGCCGCCGGCAGGTCGATCTTGTTGAGCACCGGGATGATGTGAAGGTCGTTCTCCATCGCCAGATAGAGGTTGGCCAGCGTCTGCGCCTCGATGCCCTGGGCGGCGTCGACCAGCAGGACCGCGCCCTCGCAGGCGGCGAGGCTGCGCGACACCTCATAGGTGAAGTCGACGTGACCGGGCGTATCGATCATGTTGAGGACGGCCGAGTCGCCCTTCTTGTCGCCCTCGCGCACCGTCCACGGCATCCGCACGGCCTGCGACTTGATCGTGATGCCGCGCTCGCGCTCGATGTCCATGCGGTCGAGATATTGAGCGCGCATCTGGCGCGGGTCGACCACCCCGGTGATCTGCAGCATGCGGTCGGCCAGCGTCGACTTGCCGTGGTCGATGTGGGCGATGATGCAGAAGTTGCGGATGCGAGCGGGATCGGTCGCTCCGATCACGTTCTCGCCGGGGACGAGCGGTCCAGGCACGGTCTTCCGTTTCTCAAGCTTCGGGGTCGCCGACGGACGGACGGCGTTCTCTATCGTCCCACGCTCTCTTCGCGGGTCGTCCGGGCGCTCTCATTCCAGCGTCCCGCGCGCTCCCACTCCGGCGTCCCGCGTGTTCTCACTCCGGCTCGGCGAGGAACAGGGCCGAGAGTTGGGGCAGGCGGCGCTTCATCTCCTCCTCGTCGTCGAAATCCCACAGGTCGGCGACCTCGGGACGGGTCTTCGGCCGCTCCTGCTCCGGCAGCTCCTCGCCCGTGGCCTGCCGATAGGCCTCGGCGGCGATCGACAGCACCTCGGCCGCCTCGAAGACCGCGCCGGTGTCGGCGGCGCCCTTGACGACCGCCACACCGGCCAGCGAATCGGGTGACTTGACCGAGCGGGCCACGGCCTCACGCCCGTGCGCGATCAGCCAGCCCCGGAACGCGTCGAAGCCCTCGTCGGAACATCCGCCGTTGATCAGATAAGCCGCGGCCCACAGGTCTTCGGTGCCCGAGGCGACCATCACCTTGTCGAGATGGTGACCCCACGCGACGATTTCCTCCGGATCGCGGGTGGCCAGTTCGGCCACCGCACGCTCGGCCACCTCGCCGGGCGTGGCGGGCCGGTCGGCGGTCGCGCGGCCGATGACGGCCCAGAAGTCGTCGGTTCTCATAGCCGGAATCCTGCCAGGAGGGTACGACAAAACGATGCTGCCGGAGGTCTCCTACCGCGCCACCGCCGTACGCCCGAACTGGCCTGACCTGCCGGAAAGCCTGCGCGAGGCGATCAGCGTGCGCCTCGGAGGGCCGATCATCGCGGCGCGCAGCGCCGGCGGAGGCTTCACCCGCGCCTTCGCCGCGGTCATCACGACAAAAGCCGGATTCCGGGCCTTCATCAAGGCGGCTCCCCTGCGGGAACCGATTTCCGACTGGTACGCGCGGGAGGCGTCGATCACTGCCGCTCTGCCCGCGGTCGTGCCCGCCGGCCGCCCCCGCTGGACGATGACCCACTCCGGCTATTTCGTCCTGTGCCTCGATTTCGTGGATGGCGTGGTTCCCGCCCTCCCGTGGGTCACGTCGGAGCTGGAGGCGGCCGTCGAGGCGTGGACCACGGCGGCGTCCGCGCTGGCCACACCTCCGCTCTCCGGCCTTCCCCGGCTGCCGGACATCGTCCGCGCGGAGATGTCAGCCTGGTCGTCCGGCACGCTCCGAGCCGACCAGCCCCTGCCGCCGCCCACGCCTTCCAAGCCGGCCGCGCCCGCGCCTTCCGAGCCGGCCGCGCACTCCGAGCCGGCCGCGGCTGCCGAGCCGCCCGCCGTTGCCGAGCCGCCCGCCGTTGCCGAGCCGGACGTCCTGGCCGAGTTGGTCGAGCTGGAGCGGCTCCTCCCCGACGCCGTGGAGGGCTCCGGGATGCTGCACGGCGACCTGCGCGTCGACAACGTGCTGATCGACCGGGCCGGGAAGGCGTGGCTGTGCGACTGGACCTGGCCGTGCCTCGGCGCGCCCTGGTTCGACACGGTGACGCTCCTGGTGACGGCGTACGCCTCGGGAGCGGAAGTGGACCGCTTCCTGGCCGATGCCCCGGCCGAGGGTGTGGACGCCGCCCTGGCCGGCCTGGCCGGTTATTGGCTGGCCCGGGCGGCCGGGCCGCCGAGCAGTGCGTCGCCCCACAGCCGGCAGCATCAGCTCTACAGCGGGCGGGCCGCGCTGTCGTGGCTCTCGGCCCGCCGCGGGTGGTCGTGACCTCCCGCCGCGGCCCGTTTTGGCGGGTCGCGGGCGTGCTGGTAGTCTGGTTCATCGCGTGTGGTGACGCGCCGCTGTCCGCTGCTTCGGCCGCGACTGGGGGCAACCCACCGCTCGAGACCAGATTCCGCAAACCTAGTCAGGACAGGCTGTCGCGTGGCGAACATCAAGTCCCAGATCAAGCGCAACCGGCAGAACGAGAAGGCCCGTCTGCGCAACAAGTCGGTCAAGTCGTCGCTGAAGACCGTGATTCGCAAGCTCAACGAGGCGAGCGAGGCCGGCAACACCGAGACGGCGACCGCCCTGCTGCGTGACGCTTCGCGTCAGCTCGACAAGGCAGTCAGCAAGGGCGTCATCCACAAGAACCAGGCGGCGAACCGCAAGTCGGCCATCGCCAAGCGGGTCGGCGCGCTGTCTGCCTGATCCCGGCCGGGATCGCATCGCCGCGACCGCCGAAGCCCGCCCTCACCGGCGGGCCGGTCGCCGACCACACTCCGGGCACCGCCGGACCGTTCCTGGGTCCAGCAGGTGCCCGCAGTCGTTTCCGAGCCAGCGCAGTCGTTTCCGAGCCAGCTGAGCCGGGCCGACTGAGTCAGGCCAGCCGAGACGGGCCGGCCGAGCCGGGCGACAGGCTGAGGGAACGCCACAGCTCGCCGTCCCCGGTCCAGATCGCATAACGACGCTGTGCATGGCGTGCAGGCAGAGAGTGCGGCCCCGCGCTCCGGCCCGGAAGGTCGCGGCCAGCTCGGACGGCTTGTCCAGCGCGGCGTCACCGCCGCACACGACCTGTCAGCTTCAGGGGACAGGCCGCGTACACGTGCCGGTCCGGCGGGTCGGCGTCGTCGGACAGCGCCGTCGTCGATCTCGGTGATCGAGCGCCCCGGTCGATCGCCGACTCAGACCGCGGGACGGCAGGTACGTCGCCGTCGGCTCCCCGTCCGTGAGACGGGGTGAACCCAGCGGCCGCCCGGCCTACTCGTAGCGGCGTGCCGCCGACTGCCGCGTCAACTGCTGCTGCAGCTCCAGCCGCTCGACCCACGGCCGCTTGACGCCGCCCTGTCCGGCCGGGAGCCGCGTAGTCGACTCCCCGGCGATCGACCGCCGCACGGCCGCCCGCGCCGCCACCGGCTCGCCGGTCGGCGCCGACCGGGGCAGCATCCCGGCGATCACGTCGTTGAGCTTGACCATCAGCGCCACGGTCAGCGGGAGCACGATCACGCCCCACCAGCTGACCAGTTCGGCCAGCGCGAGCAGGATGCCGAGCGCCGCCGCGCCCTCGAGGAAGACGAAGCACAGCAGCCCACCGGGCGTGATGTGTTTGAGGCGGAGCATTCGCGCGTACAGCGGGCGGGTGCTCATCGGCGGACCCCGCCCTGGCGCGCCGCGGCCACCGCGAAGACGGCCTGTTCCAGCGCGTAGCCACGGTCTTCGCCGCCGCCCTTGACCGCCGCGTTGCACGCCGCTGCCGCCTGCATCGCGTCGACCAGGCCCTCGGGCGTCCAGCCGCGACTGCGCTCCTGGGCCCGCTGGATCTTCCACGCCGGCATGCCCAGCGAGCTGGCCAGCTGGTAGGGATTGCCCCGCCCGGCCGACGCCACGCGGGCCACCGTGCGCACGCCGTCGGCGATCGCATCGGCGATCGGCACCGGATCGACCCCCACGTGCAGCGCCCACCGCAGCGCCTCGAGCGCCCCCGGCACATCGCCGATCATCGCCGCGTCGGCCACGGTGAAACCGCTCACCTCGGCCCGGCCCTTGTAGTAGCGCGCGACGACCGCCTCGGTCACCCGCCCGTCGGTGTCGGCCAGCAGCTGCGAACAGGCCGCCGCGATCTCGCGCAGGTCGTTGCCCACCGACGCGAGCAGCGCCGACGCGGCCGCCTCGTCACAGCGCCCGCCGTGGCGCCGGAACTCGTCGCGCACGAAGGCGATGCGCTCCCGGTCGCCCTTCAACTTGGCGACCGGCACCACGGTCGCGCCGGCGGCGCGAAACCCGTCGGCGAGGGCTTTGCCCTTCGCCCCACCCAGGTGGGAGACGATCAGGCTCACGTCGGGGTCGGGGTTCTTCGCGTACGCCACGAGGGCCGTGATCAGATCTTTGCGGGCGTCCTGCCCGCTGCGCACCACGAGCACGCGACGGCCGCCGAACAACGAGGGGCTGAGCATCTCGGCCACTTCACCCGCCGAAAGCGCCCCCGCCTCGTATTCGCGGACGTCGGCCCCGGGGTCGGCCTCCCGCGCCGAGTCGACCGCCGCCGTGATCGCGCGAGCGGCCAGCAACTCCTCGTCACCCTGGACGAGCACCAATGCGTCGGGAGGGTTGCTGTTCACGTCCAATATCGTTGCACGACCGGCTGACGTTTCCGCGCCCCTCACTCCTTCGCGCAGACCCGTCGATCACTGAACGCGAAACCCGACATATCGGCGTCTTCCCATGTCACAGGCACCGTAGAGTCCCTCGATCAGGCCGACTGCCCCCTCCACCAAATGGCCACCCCGCCCCACCCATCGACCCCGATCATCCGACCACACCATCCCCCGAACCACCGACCCCGGGCGTGTCGAGCATCCCTCGGCCGCCCCCAGATCACTCCGCCCGGCCAGTCGAGAGCGTGCCACCAGCCCCGTCCAGGTCCTCGGGAAGCATCGACCCGACCCACGCGTCCACCCGGCCGCCCCGGTGCACTAGCCGTCGCCGCAGCACCGCCTCAACCGTGAACCCGGCCTTCTCCGCAACCCGCCGCGACGCCACGTTGCCCACCTCGGCCCGCCACTCGATCAGCCCGAGCCCCAGCTCCGCGAACCCCCACCGGCACAACTCCCGCAGCGCCCGCGTGGCCAGTCCCCGCCTCCGGGCCGCCGGGTCCATCCAGTACCCGACCTGCGCCGCCCCGTTCCCGTCCAGCCCGAGCCCGACCCGCCCGAGCCGCTCCCCCACTCCCGTGCCGTTGCCCGCACCCGCAACGATCACGAACTCGGCCCGCTCCCGCCGCTCCCACGCCCCGATCGCCATCTCCCGCACGAAGAACTCGGCGTCCTCGACCCGGTAGGGCATCGGAATCTGCACATACTTCTGGACCGCCGGGTCGAGCGACACCGCGTAAACCCAGGCGATGTCCGCGGGCGTGAACGGCCGCAGCGCGAATTCGCCGGCCGTGATCGTGGGCTGCGTCATGCCGGCCAGGCTAGGTCGACTCCCTACGATCCCCCGCGCGCCACCACCCCCAGCCCAGCCGGTGTCACGACCGCGGCCAGATCACCGGCCTGGTCCGTACGCAACACGCGCGCCCCACCCCGCACCAGACGAGCCAGCAGGTTCGCGTTCGGATGGCCGTAGTCGTTGTCCCTCCCGACCGACACCAGCGCCACCGCCGGGTCGACCGCGTCGAGGAACCGGGGCTCCTGGTAGGCCGATCCGTGGTGGGCCACCTTCAGCACGTCGGCCCGCATCGCACCGGGTCCCAGGTGGTTGAGCAGTTCGTCCTGCTCCTCGGTCTCGGCGTCGCCCGGCAGCAGCACCGTCTCGCCGTCGACCCGGGCCCGGAGCACGAGCGAGTTGTTGTTGGGGTCCGAGTTCGTCCCGTGCAGCACCTCGAACGGCCCGAGCGCCCTCAACTCCAGCCCACCCACCGCATAGGACCATCCCGGGCCGATCACGTGCAGTGGCCGCCGCCCGGCCGCGGCCACCACCTCGGAGCGTCCCCCGACCGGTTCGGGCCAGTCCGGCCCGGCCACCGCGAGCACCGCCCGCCCGCGGAACACTCCAGCCACCCCGCCCACGTGATCGGCGTGGAAGTGGCTGGCCACGAACAGCACGACCTGCCGGACCCCGAGCCGCCGCAGGCAGTGGTCGACCGGGTCCGGCTCCGGCCCGGCGTCGATCACGACCGCCCGCCCGTCGCCGGCCGGCAGGACGATCGCGTCGCCCTGCCCGACGTCGCAGGCGACCACGATCCACTCGCGCGGGGGCCAGCCGGGGGCCAGGACGCGTACGGGAAGAGCGCCCAGCATCCCGCCCAGCGCGACCACCGCGACCAGCCGCCGCACCACCGGCCGCCGGGCCGCGACCAGCAACGCCATCGTGATCACCGCGAGCAGCAGCGCCCCGAGCACCCCGCCCGGCCACGGCAGCGCCCCGGCCGGCACCCGAGCGCCGTACGTCGCGACCAGCACCAGCCACTTCGCCGGCCAGTAGCCCAGCCACGCCGCGAACCCGGCCCCGGCCGCCCACACCGGCGAGAGCACCGCCGCCGCGATCCCGAGCAGCGTCGCCGGCGCGATCGCCGGCACGACGATCAGGTTGGCCGGCACCGCGACCAGGCTGACCGTCCCCGAGATCCCGGCGATCACCGGCCCGCAGGCCACTTGCGCCGCCGCCGGTACGGCCAGCGCCTCGGCCGCCCACCCCGGCCAGCCCTTGCGCCGCAGCGCGTCGCGCCACACCGGTGCGAGCAGCAGCAATCCCGCCGTGGCCAGCACCGACAGCGCGAACCCGGGGTCCGCCGCAAGCTCCGGGTCATATCCGATCAGCAGCCCCACCCCACCGGCCAGCGCCGGGAGCGCCGCCCGGGGTCGCCCCGAGGCAAGCCCGAGTAGCCCGATCGCCCCCATCATCGCCGCCCGGATCACACTCGGCGACGGCCGGGCCAAAATCACGAACCCGGCCAGCGCCATTCCGCACACCACCGCCTTGACGACCGGCCCGGCCCGTACCCACCGCACCGCGTACAGCACGACGCCCAGCACAATCGCGACATTCGCCCCAGAAACCGCATTCAGGTGAGTCATGCCGGTTGTCCTGAAGTCATCCGACAACGCCGGGTCCAACCGACTGGTGTCCCCCACGACCAGCCCCGGCAGCAGCCCACCAGCATCGTCGGGCAGCGGCTCACAGGCCCGCTGCAGTCCCGCCCGGAGCACCCCCGCCGCCCGCTGCACCCAGGGTGGCCGCCCCACCAACTCGGGCGCATCCCGGACCGACACCGCCGCCGCCCGCAAATCCCCCTCGCGCCGCGGCAACAGCTTCCCGGTCGCCCGCACCCGCTGTCCGGGCAGCAGCCCCCGCCACCCCGGATCATTCCCCAACACCAGGGCCCGGACCGACATCCGCAGCCCAGCACCCTCCTCCGGCCAAACCCCCAAAAGATCAACCCCCACCAGGTAGGTGGGCGGCAACCCAGGCGACCCGCTCAAGGCCCGCGGGTCATCCCGCACAACCAGATCAACCCGTACGCGTTCCCCACTCGCGACCACCGCCCCCAGCGGCGCCGACTCCACAACCCCCATCCGAACCCCGGTAGCCAAGCCCCCACACCCGGCCCCCAACAGCACCGCCACGCCAACCCACCGCACCCCGCCCGCAGCAAGTCGGAACTCCGCGAAGCCCCGACCAGCAGAGCGGGCAGCCTTCCGTTGCGGCCCGTCGCCTCGCGCGTTGTCGCGCCACCAAGGCCCGAAAGCCACCACACCGGCCGCCGCGAGACCGGTCGCGCCGAGCAGCAGGCCGCCGCGCGACGACAGGTAGAGCGAGGCCAGCGAGGCCAGCCAGATGGCGATCGCGAAGCCGGCCAGCCGCAGGTCGGGCGCCTTCCTCTGGTCGCCGCTCACACCGTCACCAGGTCTTTGAGCTGGTCATAGCGGGCGTCGCCGATGCCGTTCACCTTGCGCAGGTCGCTGACCGCCTTGAAGCCGCCTTGGGCCGTCCGGGCGTCGAGGATCCGCTGGGCCAGCACCGGCCCGACGCCGGGCAAGGTGTCGAGGTCGGCGAGCGTGGCCGTGTTGAGGTTGACCAGGCCTCCGGGCGCGGCCGCCCCACCGACCGGCGCCGCTGGCAGGCTCGTCCCCGGTGACGGCGTGACCCCGACCAGGATCAGCTCGCCGTCGACGACCTTGCGGGCCAGGTTGAGCATCGCCACGTCGACACCGGGCTGGGCGCCGCCGGCCGCCTCCAGTGCGTCGGCCACCCGCGACCCGGCGGGCAGATGCACCACTCCCGGCTTCTGGACCTTGCCCTCCACGGCCACGATGACCTCGGCCGAGACCACCGGGGAGGGAACCGCCGGCTCGTCGGTGGCCGCGCCGCCCTCGAACGACGGCGCCGCCACCGGATCGACCCGCGGCCGGGCCCGCCAGGCCAGGAACGCCGCCACGACGATCACCAAGACCGCGACCGCCACCAGCGCCCGCACGCCCCGCCGCCCCGGATCGAAGGCCCGCAAACCCATCCGCCGCTCCTTCCGCTCGTCGTGGCCACCGAAGGCCCCGGCCGCGCTCAGCCCGCTCTCGTCCGGGGAAGAGTTGGGCGGCCCCGCCCACGACTCCGACACCCCGAGCCGGGCCAGCGGGTCCTCGTCGGCCTCATCCGGCTGGTCCGGCAACACCCACGCCGGCGGCGCCGACGACACCCGCGAGCCGGACGGCCGCGGCTGTCCGGCGAACGCCGGTGACACCTCGGTGACGCCGGGCGCGACGATCTCCCAGGAGGCCCCGTCGAAGTCGTCCGACGTGAGAATCCGGTCAACCCGCTGCCGTTTCGCGTCGACCGAGTTCGCCGCCGGCACGCCCACGCCACCCGGCAAACCGGCGATCTCCTCCGAAGCCGATGGCCCAGCCACCGGCAAACCCGCACCCGGCCCACCGCCGACCGCCGACCCCGCCCAAGCCGGCGCCCCCGCCGCTGCCGCTGCCACCGACGGCGACGGCGACGGCGACGGCGACGGCGACGACGACGACGACGACGACGCCAAGATCGGCGGCACCCCAAAACCCGGCACTACTGCCAACGCAGGCGCCGCCAGGGAACCCGGCGGATCCAGGTCGGGCCCCGCCGCCGCAACCGGCGCGGCAGAACCCGGCGCAGCAGAACCCGTCCCCGGCAACGAGCCCCAGGCCGACCCCGGCGGAAACCCCTCCGCCGGCCATCGCGTACCGGAAGAAGCCGCCGCCGGCGGCCGGCCCGCGTCGGCATCGGCGTCCTCGGACCAACCCGGAATGATGTCGGACCACCGCAGCGGCTCCCCCACCCGGGCCAGGTCCGCAAGGGGCTCCGGCTTGGGCGCGGGAACAGCGGCCGGCACCTTCGCCAGCACAGCTCTCAAACGCTCGGCCACCACGTCGTCCGCATCCTTCGGCTCTCGCACGCCTGCCGACCGTACGGATTTCGCCCGGTGATCGTTCCGCCCCTGTGGACAGCCGATTCGCCCTGTGGATAACGCGACGGCCCCGAGCGATCTGTGCTAAAAGACGACCCCGTGACACATGCTCAAGCGATCGCTCGTCTCCGCGAGTCCGGCTGCGTCTTCGCCGAGGAGGAGGCGGCCGTCCTGGTCGAGGCCGCCGGCGGCAACGACGAGACCCTGGCCGCCCTGGTCGAACGCCGCGCCACCGGCGAACCCCTGGAGCAGGTCGCCGGTTACGCCGATTTCTGTGGCGTCCGCGTCCGGCTCCGCCCCGGCGTCTTCGTCCCTCGCGTCCGCAGCGAACTCCTGGTGCGGATAGCCGCCGACGAGACGGCTGAGGAAACCACCGTCGTCGACCTCTGCTGCGGCTCCGGCGCCCTGGGCCTGGCGGTACTCCACCAAAACCAGCAAAAAGCCATCACTCTTCACAGCGCCGACGTAGATCCCACCGCCGTGGCCACCGCCCGCGACAACCTCACCACCCCGGTCTACCAGGGCGACCTCTTCGACGCCCTCCCCGACGTTCTCCGGGGCCGGATTGACGTCCTGATCGCCAACGTCCCCTACGTCGCCACCGACCACATCCCCCTGCTCCCCGCCGAGGCCCGCGACCACGAACCCCGGACCGCCCTCGACGGCGGCCCCGACGGCCTCGACGTCTTCCGCCGGATCACCGCCGCGGCCCCCCAATGGCTGACACCCGGTGGCGTCCTGCTCTCCGAGATCACCGAGGCCCAGCTCGGGCCGGCGACTGAAGCGGTTCACCGCGCGGGTCTGGACGCCGACTCGATCTACGACGATGATCTCGAAGCCCGAGTGATCCGTGGACGCCGTACCCGATAGGAGGCCGGGGTGGGCCTGCTCCGAAGGCTGCGCCGGGCCCGGCTGGCCGGCCGGGTCCTCAAGCGACTGCGCCGGGCCGGCCTGGCCGACGCCCGCTACGACACGCGCGCCTTCCAGGTCCGCTTCACCGCGCCGGGCGACGACGTCCCCACCCTCATCGAGTTGGCGCCGCTGCTGGTCACACCGGGTCGGCGCCGGGTCGACGAGTACGTGGCCGGCCTCCTCCTGAATCCCGGGCTCCCCCAATCGTGGTCCGCGGCCAAGCCCCTGCTCCGCCCGGTCCTGCGGGGCACGACCCCCGGCGACCCCCTGCGCCGCCCGGTCCTGCCGTTCCTCTCCGAGTTCGTGGTGGTGGACCAGCCCGACACGATGACCTACGTCTCGGCGGCTCAGCTGGCGGCCTGGAACGTGACCGCCGACCAGGCGTTCGAGGCCGCCCGGGCCAATCTCACCGGCGCCGTCCTCCAGGGCCGGGCCACCGAGCCGACGATCGTCCAGTTCGTCGATGACGGCGACGCCTACTGGACTTCGCACCTGCTTCTTCCGCATTGGCTCGAGCGCCTGGCCGACCAGGTCGGTGGCGTTCCGGTCGCCTTCGCCCCCGAGCGCGGCACCGTTCTGGTCACCGCCGACGGCAGCGACCACCTTCCGGGGCTGTTCGCCCGCGCCGAGCAGATTTTCGCCGCGTCGTCACGGCCGATCACCCCGATGGCCTACGTCAGCGACGAGAACGGCTGCCCGCAGCCTTACCGGGCCCCTTCGGGCCACCCGCTCCATCAGACGGTCGGGCGGGCCGAGCGGGTGCTCGCGCTTCACGAGTACGCCGTCCAGGCCGCCCACACCCCCGGCGCCGCCGCCCTGCAGCTGACCGGCGACGTTTCCACGGGCTGGCGCACCCAGGCCGTGTGGGCCGAGAACGAGCCCATCCTGCTCCCGACCGCCGACGAGGTTCTGGCCGGCGCGGTCGTCCACCCGTGGCGGTCCCTGGCCCCGCGCCTCACCCGCGCCCCCGACCTGGATCCTCCGCGCTGGCAAGCCACCCACTGGCCGCCGTAACCCTCCGCGCCGGCCGGCCACCCCACTGTCCGGCGCAGCTCAGGGCCGGCGCAGCTCAGGGCCGGCGCAGCTCAGGGCCGGCGCAGCTCAGGGCCGGCGGTGCACCACGACCCCGGCGACTCCGGGCCCGACGTGGGCGGCCACGACGGCCCCCACCTCGGTGATGTAGCAATCCCGCAGGCGGTCGCCCAGCCGCACCACCAGCGCGTCAGCCAGCGCCGTCGCACGATCCGCGGCCTCCAGATGATGGACCGCGATGTCCACTTCTCCCTCACCCGACGCCTCGACCGCCAGGTCGACCAGTTTCGCCAGGGCCCGCCCCGCCGTGCGCACCTTGTCGCGCACCACGATCGCCCCGTCGACGACGTGCAGGATCGGCTTCACCGACAGCGCGGTCCCAAGCAGCGCCGACGCCGCCCCGATGCGGCCCCCGCGGCGCAGGAACTCCAGCGTGTCGACGTAGAACAGCGTGCTCACCAGCGCCGCGTGGGAGCGCGCGGCGTCGCGTACCTCCAAAAGGTCTTGACCGGCCGAGGCGGCCGTGGCCGCCGCGAGGGCCGCGAAGCCCAGTCCCATCGCCGTGGTTCCGCTGTCGACCACCGTGACCTGGTCGCCGACCTCGGCCGCGGCCAGGCAAGCCGCCTCGTAGGTCCCGGAGAGTTTGGCCGACAGATGGACCGAAACCACCCCGGTGGCCCCGGCGTCCAGGAGTTCCCGGTAGGCCGTCGCGAACTGGGACGGGGCCGGCCGGGACGTGCTGACCGCGGACCGGCGCGCGTTGAGTGCCCGCGCCACCTCGGCCGGCGAGATCTCGAGCCCTTCGAGCCCGGACGACCCGTTGATGACGACGGTGAGGGGCACGACGGTCAGGTCATACGTGCCGCTGAGTTCGGCCGGCAGGTACGCGGTGGAGTCGGTGACGACCGCGACGGGCATGCGGGCACGGTAGCTCATCCGGCCCGGGATCAGTTCTTCCGGACCTCCGTCACGATGAACGGCTCGCCCTGCTGGCAGGTCGTCATCATCCCTGGCGAGGGGTGGCCGACGAGCGTGACCTTCGCGCCGGCGGGAGCCAGCGGGCGAAGCGACTCGTCGTGGAAGTACAGCGAGTGCGAGCCGGCGGCATCACGCAGGACCAGGCAGTGCGGCTCGACCCCGGCCGTCACGGTTCCCGAGATGACCTCGGACGAAGGCGAGGACGAAGGCGAGGACGAAGGCGACGACGGCGGAGATGAAGAAGACGGCGCCGACGACGGGGAGGTGGACGCACACCCCGCGAGCAGCACCAGAGACAGAGCGGCGACAAGACGAACACGCATGATGCCTAGGACGCTATCGGAGAATCCCGGGTTCCCCGACGTTGAACCCGGCCATCTGCCATCCCCGCCGCTGGTCGAGGATCAGCTCGATCCAGTGGCAGTTTTCCAGGGGTCGCAGGGTGCGCAGCACCGACAGCGGCCACCCCAGTATCTCTCCCACCCCCTGGCGGGCCGCGGCACCATGGGTGGCGACCACCACGGTGTCGCCCAGCGAGGCGGCGGCAAGCAGGGCCGCCGAGACCCGGGCGCCCAGCTCGTCGAGGCTCTCGACGTCGCCCCCGATCTCCTGGCCGGACGTCCAGCGGGCGTGCTGCTCGGGGAACCGCTCGATGACCTCGGTCATGAACAGCCCCTGCCAGGCGCCGAAGAACCGCTCCCGGAGCCGCTTGTCGTAGCTCACCGGCAGGCCGCTGACCGCGGACAGGGCGGACGCGGTGTCGGAGGCCCGGAGCAGGTCGCTGGCGACGATCGCGTCGGGTCGCATGGCGAGCAGCAACTGGGCCGCGGCGGCCGCCTGCCGGCGCCCGAGCTCGTTGAGCGGGGTGTCGGACTGGCCCTGGACGCGCTCGTTCGCATTCCAGTCGGTGTTGCCGTGACGCCAGACGATCAGTCGGGTCACGCGGCGCCCGAGGACGAGTCGGCGTCGACCATGTCGCGGTCGACGAACGGGATGCTGGGGCAGTCTTTCCAGAGCTTGTCGAGGGCGTAGAACTCGCGCTCCTCGGCGTGCTGGACGTGCACCACGATGTCGACGTAGTCGAGCAGCACCCAGCGGCCGGCTCGCTCGCCCTCACGCCGGACCGGTTTCGCCTTCTCCGGGAGGTTGAGCAGGGCCTCCTCGATCGCGTCGACGATGGCGAGTACCTGACGCTCGTTGGAGGCCGAGGCGATCACGAAGGCGTCGGTGATGTAGAGCTGCTCGGCGACGTCGATGACGACGATGTCCTGCGCCTTTTTGTCGGCGGCGGCCTGGGCGGCCGTCATCGCCAGTTCAAGAGCGCGTTCAGTGACGGGCAAGAGGATCCCCTCGGTCGGCTTCTCACTTGCCTTCAAGGGTCTCACACCGCTATGACATTTCCGGAACCCCGATACAGGCCCCTCTTGTTGATGTATTGGACGACCCCGTCCGGCACCAGGTACCACACCGGCTTGCCGCCGGCCACCCGGTCGCGGCAGGCGGTCGACGAGATGGCCATGGCCGGCACCTCGACCAGGGTGACCCGGTCGGGCGGCAGGTGATCGCCGGAGAGTTCGAAGCCGGGCCGGGTGACCCCGACGAAGTGCGCCAGCTCGAGCATGGCCAGCGCGTCCTTCCACGAGAGGATGCGGCCCAGCGCGTCCGCCCCGGTGATGAAGAACAGCTCGGTGCCGCTGCCGTAGATCGCGGACATGTCGCGCAGCGTGTCGACGGTGTACGTCGGGCCGTCCCGGTCGATGTCGGCCCGGCTGACGTGGAAGCGCGGGTTGGAGGCGGTCGCGATCACCGTCATCAGGTAACGGTCCTCGGCCGGGGTGACCCTGCCCTTCTCGTAGGGCTGGCCGGTCGGGACGAAGACCACCTCGTCGAGGTCGAACCGCGCCTGCACCTCGCTGGCCGCGACGAGGTGCCCGTGGTGGATCGGGTCGAACGTGCCGCCCATGATCCCTATGCGCCGGTCGGACATCGATTCAATATAGATCTTTTCCCGATCAAGGGCCGGGCCGGAGGGGGATCAACCATCGAGGCGCTTGCGTACGGCCGTGAGCAGGTCATTCGCCGTGAACGGCTTCTCCAGCAGCGCCACGCCGGGGTCGAGAGTGCCGTGAGTATGCAGGACCGGCTGGGCATACCCGGACATATACAGAACGCGGGTCTCGGGTCGCGCGATGCACAGCCGCTCGGCCAGGTCCTTCCCCAGCATCCCGGGCATGACCACGTCGCTGACCAGCAGATCGATCGCGCCCTCGTGCGCCGCCGCCAACTCCAGCGCCTCGGGCCCGCATTCGGCCGCCAGCACCCGGTAACCGGCCCCGGACAGGATCCGCCCGGCCACGTCCCGCAGCGCCGCCTCGTCCTCGACGACCAGCAGGGTCTCCCCGCTCCCGCCCACCGGCACCGACTCCAGCGGAACGGCCGGCGCGTCGGGGGAGGCGGCCGCCGCGGGGAGCAGAACGGTCACCGTGGTGCCCAGACCGGGCGACGAGGCGATGCTCACCTCACCCCCGGCCTGGGTGACGATGCCATAGACCGTGGCCAGCCCGAGCCCGGTCCCCTCGCCGTTGGCCTTGGTCGTGAAGAACGGCTCGAAGGCGTGCTCGACCACGTCGGGAGCCATTCCCCGCCCCGAGTCCGACACCCGCATCCGCACCTGATCGTCGTGCGCCTCGGTGTCGATCACCAGGTTGCCGCCCGACGGCATCGCGTCCCGCGCGTTCAAGGCCAGGTTGACCAGCAACTGCTCGATCTGCCCCGGGTCACACCTGACCGGCGGTAGCGTGATCCCCGGCCGCACGATCAACGTGATGTGCTCGCCGATCGAGCGCCGCAGCATCTCCTCGACCTCGCCGATCACCGCGTTCAGGTCGAGCACCTGCGGCCGCACGACCTCGCGCCGCGCGAACGCCAGCAGCTGGTGGGTGAGGTCGGTTCCGCGCTCGCCGGCCCGGATGACCTGGCGCGCGTCGGCCGCGATCATCTTCACGTCCGGGGACTCCGACTCGGCCTCCTCGATCACGAAGCTCGCGTAGTTGACGATCACACCGAGCATGTTGTTGAAGTCGTGCGCGATGCCGCCGGCCAGCTGCCCGAGGCTCTCCAGCCGCTGGTTGCGGTGCACCTGGGTCTCCGCGCGCAGCCGGGCCTTCTCCTGCTCGGCGTGGACCCGCTCGGTGAGGTCACGGACCACCGAGATGGCCAGCCGGCCCTGCGCGGTGTCGACGACGGCCGACGTCGCCTCGACCGGCACCTCGGCGCCGTCCTTGCGGCGTACCGAGGTGGTGATCGCGCCGATCGGCCCGGGCCCCCGTTCCTGGACCTGCCGGGCCCGGGCGTCGTAGATCGCGCGCGACGCGTTGGTGAGCACCATCTCGACGGGCCGGCCGAGGAGTTCGGCCCGTCGATAGCCGAACAGCTCCTCGGCCCGGTCGTTGGCGTGCACGATCACGCCGTCGTCCAGCACCAGGATCGCGTCCGGGGCGGCCAGGAGCAGGCCGCCGGACAGTTCCTCCGACCACTCCACGAGTCACCCCCGGCCTGAGGGTATCCGCTCAAAGCATCGCTAAACGCTAAAAACGCGCAGCGAGCGCCCGTCGCAGGTCATCGTCGGCGTCGATGACGACGCGGCGCAGGATCGGGTCGAGGTCTTCCCGGGCCAGCAGCTCGGCGGCCCGCCGCCGGGTCTCCGGGGCCACCATCACACTCGGGTACGCCGCGATGGCCGTCTTCTCCGCGCTCATCCCGCTGCGCACCCGCATCATCTCGGGCATGTCGGCGAAATAGCGCTCCACGTACGGGGTGAGCAGCTCGACCTGCTCCGGCTGCCAGAACGCGGACGCCGTGAGCTCGGCCAGCCGGTTGGACAGCGACCGGTCCCGGACCACCGCCGACCAGGCCGCCTCCTTGGCCCCGGCGTCCGGTCGCGCGGCCCGGCACCGGGCGGCCCACTGCTCGCCGCTCGAGCTGCGGTCGCGGTCGTATTCGGCGCCGATCTCGGCCTCCCCGGCCACCCCGAGCACGCTCAACCGGTAGAGGATCAGCCACCGCATGTCGGCGTCCACGGTCAGCCCCTCGGGCATGCCCTCGCCGGCCAGCCAGCCCTCGAGCCGGGCGGTGTCGACGGTCGAGCCGATCAGCCCGCGGACCGCGGCCAGCTGGAGGGATCCGCCGGGAGTCGCCGCGGCGAGCAGCCGGTCGGCCGCCCGCTCGATCATCTCCAGGGCGGCCGGCCGCGTGGCCGGGGTGGCGTAACGGTCGACCAGGCCGCGGGACAGGCGCAGGACGTCCTCGACGACCACGACCTCGGACTCGACCGGCAGCCCGGCCAGCACCAGGGCGACCAGGTCGGCGACCGGGCGCTCGCCGTCGACCACCGCGTCGAGCACGGACGCCCAGATCACGGCGCGGGCCAGGGAGTCGTCGATCAGCGGCAGGACGGCCGGGATCGCCGCGGTCGACTCCGGGTCCAGGCGGATCTTCGCGTACGTGAGGTCGCCGTCGTTGAGAAGGAGGAGGTCGGATACGCGTACGCCCGCAAGCGCGGGAACGACGGTGCGCGCACCGTCGATCTCGACCTCGATCCGCTCCCGCCGCACGACCGTGCCGTCCGCGGCGCGGTCGAAGAGTCCCAGGCCGACCCGGTGCGGGCGCAGCGTCGGGTAGTCGGCGGGGGCGGTCTGCACGATCGCCACCTCGGCATAGTCGGAGCCGTCGCGGGAGACCTCGACCCGGAGCGTGTTGACCTGGGCCCGGCGCAGCCACTGCTCGGCCCAGGCGGCCAGGTCGCGCCCGCCGGCATGGGAGAGCGACTGCAGCAGGTCGGCCAGCGTCGCGTTGCCGAACGCGTGGGCCGCGAAATGCTCGTTGAGCCCCTTGAGGAAGTCGGTGTCGCCCATCCAGACCACCAGCTGCCGGAGGACCGAGGCGCCTTTGGCGTACGAGATGCCGTCGAAGTTGAGCAGCGCCTGATGCGTGTCGGCGACGTCGGCCGGCGCGACCGGGTGGGTGGACGGGCGCTGGTCGGCCCGCAGCCCCCAGCTCTTGCGGTGTATCGCGAACGTGGTCCAGGTCTTGGTGAACGCGGTCGCCTCGGCGGTGATCCGGGAGCCCATGTACTCGGCGAACGACTCGTTCAGCCACAGGTCGTCCCACCAGGCCATGGTGACCAGGTCGCCGAACCACATGTGCGCCATCTCATGGGCGATCACATTGGCCCGGTTCTCGCGCTGCGCCTCGGTGACCGCGGACCGGAAGATGAAGTCGTCCCGGAAGATCACCAGGCCCGGGTTCTCCATTGCGCCGAAGTTGAACTCGGGGACGAACGCCTGCTGGTAGTGCCCGAACGGGTACGGGATGTCGAAGATCTCGTGGTAGCGGTCGAGGCACTGCCGGGTGACCGTGAAGATCTCCGGCGCCTGGGCCTCGAGCTGCGCGGCGAGCGCGGCCCGCGTGTAGAGCACCAGCGGGATGCCCTCGTGCTCGTCGTCCACCCGGTGGTACGGCCCGGCGATCAACGTGACCAGATAGGTCGAGATCGGCTTGGTGGCCGCGAACCGCCAGTGCCCGTCGGTGACCGGCTCTTCGAGTGCGGCGTTGCCGGCCACCAGCCACGAGGCCGGCGCGGTCACCGAGATCTGGAAGGTCGCCTTGAGGTCGGGCTGGTCGAAGCAGGGAAAGATGCGCCGCGCCCCGTCCATGAACATGTGCTGATAGAGGTAGACGTTGCCGTCCTCGGGATCGGTGTAGCGGTGCAGCCCCTCCCCCGAGTTCGAGTAACGCATGTCCGCCTCGACCACGAGCTCGTTCTGCGAGGCGAGGCCGGTCAGCGAGAGCCGCTCACCGGCCAGAGCCTCCGGGGCCACGACCGCACCGTTGAGCGTCGCCGAGATGACCGACGCCGGCTCGAAGTCGAGGAACACCGCATCGGCCGACGCGCCGAACCTCAGCACCGTACGCGAGCGGAAGGTATCGCCCTCGGCGGTGAGGTCGAGCGCGACCTCGTAGTGATGAACGTCGACAACGGCGGCGCGGGTAAGCGCCTCAGTGTGGGTCAGGCTCGGCATGGGCCCCATTCTGCCTGGTGAGCTTGCACCGCCGCGCGCTAGCATGGTCGCGTGCGCACGACGACCATGTCCTGGTGGCTGCCCTGACGGGCGGCCCACCCACGCGCACTCATCCATCTGCGGCCGCCTCCGGGCGGCCGTTTTCGGTTCCCGGCGACGGTCCACCCGCGTACGGAAAAGAGGAACCGAAATGACCGCAACCGCCGCACCCACGGTGACCACCCGCCTGACCGGTCTTCAACCGACCGGAGGCCTCCACCTGGGCAACCTCCTCGGCGGCATCCGGCCGCTGGTCGAGAGCCAGTACGCCGGCCCGTCGATCGCCATGATCGCCGACCTCCACGCGCTCACGATGGAGCATGATCCAGCCAAGGTGCGGGCGGCCAGCCTCGAGCTGGCCGCCGTCCTGCTCGCCGCCGGCGTCGATCCTCAGCACACCGCCCTGATCGCCAACTCGCAGGTACCCGAGCACTCCGAGCTGCACTACCTGCTGGAATGCGTCGCCAACTACGGCGAGGTGGCCCGCATGATCCAGTTCAAGGAGAAATCGGCCGAGGCCCTCTCGAAGCCTTTCGGGTTGCGGCCAAAAAGCCCGGTGCGCCTCAGCCTGCTGACCTATCCGGTGCTGATGGCGGCCGACATCCTGCTCTACGACATCGCTTTCGTGCCGGTCGGCGAGGATCAAAATCAGCATCTCGAGCTCGCCCGCACGATCGCGACCAGGTTCAACGCGCGCTACGGGACAACCTTCACGGTGCCCGCGGGAGTGCGCCCCGAGAAGGCGGCGCGGGTCATGGACCTGGCCGAGCCGACCCGCAAGATGAGCAAGAGCAGCCCGTCGGCGGCCGGGCGCATCGGCCTGCTCGACCCGCCCGAGGTGGTGCGGCGCACGATCGCCCGGGCGGTCACCGACGGTGTCGGCGAGGTGCGTGACGATCCGGAGAACCAGCCCGGCATCAGCAACCTGCTCGGCATCCTCGCCGCCTGCACCGGCGAGCCGCCACGGGCGTTCACCTCCTACGGCGAGCTCAAGCGGGAGGTCACAGACGCGGTCGAGGCGCTGCTCGCGCCGATCCGGGCGCGTTACGCTTCGCTCTCCGCCGACCCCGCCTATCTACGCTCGGTGTTGGCGGAGGGCAAGACCCGGGTGCGGCCGGTCGCTTCCGAGACCGTACGCCGTACGCGTGCCGCCCTCGGCCTACTGGACTAGGGCGACCAGCCTCTTCTCGAAGCACACGCGGTCGGGGTTCCCGGCGTACTCGCCGTACGCCGGGATCGGCCGGTAGCCGGAGCTGAGGTAGAGCCCGATCGCGGCCTCGAGCAGCGGGTTGGTGTCGAGCCGGATGACCGGGCACCCGGCCGCGAGCGCTTCTTCCTCGACCCAGACGACCAGTTGGCGACCGATGCCCCGGCCGCGGAACGACGGTCGCACGTACGTCCGGCGCAGCTCGGCGACCCCGTCTCCGAGTGGCCGCCAGCCCGCGCAGGCCACCGCCCGCCCGTTGACCGCCGCCACCAGATACGCAGAGTCGTCGTCCGGGGTGAACGCGGCGCGCACCGGCACACCTCCGAGCTCCCGTATCTCGCGCTGCTGGGCGGTGACCAGCGCGGCAAGCTCGGGGTCGAAAGCGGAGCGGGATTCGATCAGCACCCGGATAACCCTAAGTGACGACCCTTTCCGGCGGGTTGCCGACAGCTGGACGATGCCCTATTCGCCGGTGTCGTCCTCATCGTCCTCGTCGGTCACCAGGACCGGCTGATGCGAGTTGGCCACGCTGGTCACCGTGCCGTCGGCCGCCATGTGCAGCAGCTCGTCGTCCGATCGCACCCGGCGCGCCTTGCGGGCGGCCAGGCGCTGGGCGGCGGACGCCCGGCCGGTCGGCTCCTCCAGGCGGGCGTCGGTGCCGCGCGGGCCCGACACGAACTCGCCCGCGTTGGGCTGCCAGTCGAACTCGTGGGTGCCGATGCGTACCGGGTCGCCGGCCTCGGCGCCCTTTTTGATCAGCGCGTCCTCGACCCCGAGGCGCTCCAGCCGGTCGCCCAGGTAGCCGACCGCCTCGTCGTTGTCGAAGTTGGTCTGCCGCACCCAGCGCTCGACCTGCACCCCACGGACCACGAAGACGCCCTCGGCGTCCTGCTCGACCGTGAAGCCGCTCTCGTCGACCGCCCGCGGCCGCACCACGACCCGGGTGGCCTCGCGCGGCGGCGTCGCCAGCCGGTGCGCCTCGACCGTCTCGGCCAGCGCGAAGATCAGCTCGCGCAGGCCCTCACGGGTGACCGCGCTGACCTCGAACACCCGATGGCCACGGGCCTCGAGGTCGGGCCGGACCATCTCGGCCAGGTCGCGCCCGTCCGGGATGTCGATCTTGTTGAGCACGACCAGCCGCGGCCGGTCCTCCAGCCCCCCGTACGCCGACAGCTCGGCCTCGATCGCATCCAGGTCGGCCAGCGGGTCACGTTCGATCTCGGGCGTCGCCGCGTCGAGCACGTGCACCAGCACCGCGGTGCGCTCGATGTGCCGCAGGAACTGCATGCCCAGGCCCTTGCCGGTGGCCGCGCCCGGGATCAGGCCGGGGACGTCGGCCACGGTGAAGGTCTTCTCGCCCGCCTGCACCACGCCCAGGTTGGGCACCAGCGTGGTGAACGGGTAGTCGGCGATCTTCGGCTTGGCGGCCGACATCACCGAGATCAGCGACGACTTGCCGGCCGACGGGAAGCCGACCAGGCCGACGTCGGCCACGCTCTTGAGCTCGAGCACCACGTCGAGCCCGTCGCCCGGCTCGCCCAGCTCGGCGAAGCCCGGCACCTTGCGGCGGGTGTTGGCCAGCGAGGCGTTGCCCCGGCCACCCCGGCCACCGCGCGCCACCTCGAACGTCGTGCCGGCCCCGACCATGTCGGCCAGCACCTCGCCGTCCGCGGTCTGCACGACCGTGCCGTCGGGCACCCGGACCACCAGGTCCTTGCCGTTCGCGCCGTCGCGGTTGCCGCCCGCCCCGCCCCCGCCGTTGCTCGCCTTGACGTGCGGGTGGAAGTGGAAGTCGAGCAGCGTGTGCAGTTGCGGGTCGACGACCAGGCTGATGCCGCCGCCGTGCCCGCCGTTGCCGCCGTCCGGACCGCCGAGCGGCTTGAACTTCTCGCGGCGTACCGAGACGCAGCCGTGCCCGCCGTCACCCGCCTGCAGGTGCAGCATGACCCGGTCGACGAACGTGGTCACAACGAACTCCTCTGTACGAAAAACAAAACAGCGGGCCACGGACCCGACAGGTCCGCGGCCCGCTGTTGAAGAAGTATTTACTCCGCGACCGGCACGATGCTGACGGCCTTGCGACCCCGCACGGTGCCGAACTGCACGTTGCCCTTGGCCAGCGCGAACAGCGTGTCGTCGCCACCACGGCCGACGAGCTCGCCCGGGTGGAACTTGGTGCCGCGCTGCCGAATGATGATCTCGCCGGCGTTCACGAGCTCGCCACCGAAGCGCTTGACCCCGAGCCGCTGAGCGGAGGAGTCACGGCCGTTACGCGAGCTGGACGCACCCTTTTTATGAGCCATGGCTGATCCGCCCCTTACTTCCCGCTGGAGATGCCGGTCACCTTGACGCGGGTCAGCGGCTGACGGTGCCCCTGGCGCTTGTGGTAGCCGGTCTTGTTCTTGAACTTGTGGATCCGGATCTTCGGACCCTTGGTGTGCTCGGCGATCTCGCCGGACACCGTAACGTTGGCAAGCTTGGCCGCGTCGGTCACCAGGTTGTCACCGTCGACGAGGAGGACAGCGGCGAGGGTCAGCGCGTCGCCGGGAACACCCGCGAGCTTCTCGACCTCGATCACGTCGCCCTCGGCAACCTTGTACTGCTTGCCGCCGGTCTTGACGATCGCGTACATCGGACGCGGACTCCCTGAGACTTACGCAGCGAACGACCGCTGCTGGCGGATGTTGCTTGGTCCTGCCAGCTCCCCGGGTGGACCCGGTGTCCCCGGGTGAACCCAGTGGGGAGGGCGTCAGAACACGAGACGCAGTGGAAATGCGCCGTCAGACAGCCTACGTCATCGGTGGCGTCAGACCCAAACCGGGGACCTCAGCCCTTGCCGCACGCCTTGTCAAGCGTATCCGAGAGCTCCGACAGCTTGCTCGCGTCGATCTTCGAGGCGTCCCCCGAGAACGCCGTGACCTGGTCGGACATCTGCTTCAGCGTGCTTTTGAGCGTCGCGTCACCGGCCAGCTTCGACATGTCGCCGAGCGCGTACGAGTAGTTGGACACGTCCTGGGTGAGTTTCTGCTTCGCCTCGGCCGTCGCCGCCGCGCCCTTGCTCCGAGCGTCGAGCTGGAGCTTGAGATCGGCGGTCAGCGTGCTGCCGAAGGACGTGCCGGTGCGGTCGGCCTGGTCACAGATCGCCTTGGTGTCCTGGCTGAGAGCCGCGTCGGCCACCTTGGGGTCGGTGGCGGTTTTATCTGCTTTGTCAGTCGAGGTGCAGGCGGTGAGGCTCACGAGAGCGAGGGCGCTCACCACGACGAGACGCTTCATGGGGATCGAGCTCCAGAGGGGGACGGGGATCGATCCCGAGAGGGTAGCCGAGGAGCGGCCCGGCAGTTAACTTTCTTTGCCGAACCGCTCCCCGTACCGCTCAGGGGCGAGTGCGCCGCCGCGTCCCGCTCCGGCGAGACCGCCGCCGGTTACCCGCGCCGGCACCGACCGCCTCGTCGTCCTCTTCCTCGTCGTCGTCCTCGGCCGCGTCCGGGTCGTCGGAGCCGACCAGCCGCAGCGGCTCGCGCTCCTCGTCCGGCTCATCGTCCGGCTCCTCGAAGGCCGGCGACTCGTAACGCGACAGGTCGTACCCGCTGATGTCGTACTCGTCGGCGCTGTCGTCGGTGGCCGGCGCCGACCTGACGGCCGCCGAGACGATGCCCGAGCCCAGCACGGGCGGGAGGTCGGCGGCGATCGCCATCGGGTCCTCCCCGTCGTGCCGCGTCTCGAGCACCTCGACCGGTTCCTCGATCGGCGCCTCGACCTGGGGCTCGAACCGAGCCTCGACCTGGGGCTCGAACCGAGCCTCGACCTGAGCCTCGACCGGGGTCTCGACCTGCTCGGTGCCGCCGCCACGCCGCCGCCGCGACCGGCCGGAGGTGGCCGCCGGAGCCGCCGCCGGAGGCTGCTGCTGCTCGATACGCGGAGCCGCCGCGACCGCCTTGACCTGGGTCGCCGCCGCGCCGTTGGACCGCTTCTCGGGCACCGGCTCGGTGTGGATCATCACGCCGCGGCCCTTGCAGTGGTCACAGGTCTCGCTGAACGCCTCGAGCAGGCCCGAACCGATCCGCTTGCGGGTCATCTGCACCAGGCCGAGCGAGGTGATCTCGGTGACCTGGTGCTTCGTCCGGTCGCGGCCCAGGCACTCGGTGAGCCGCCGCAGCACCAGCTCGCGGTTGCTCTCCAGCACCATGTCGATGAAGTCGATGACCACGATGCCACCGAGGTCACGCAGCCGCAGCTGACGCACGATCTCCTCGGCCGCCTCGAGGTTGTTACGGGTGACCGTCTCCTCGAGGTTGCCGCCCGCGCCGGTGTACTTACCGGTGTTGACGTCGACGACCGTCATCGCCTCGGTCCGGTCGATCACCAGGTGGCCGCCCGAGGGCAGGAACACCTTGCGGTCGAGGCCCTTGAGGATCTGCTCGTCGATCCGCTTGTCGGCGAAGACGTCGCCGGTGCCGGTGTAGCGGTGCAGCCTCTCGATCAGGTCGGGAGACACCGAGTTGAGGTAGCTCTCGACCTCGGAGAAGGCCTGGTCGCCCTGCACCACCAGCTCGCGGAAGTCCTCGTTGAAGAGGTCCCGCACGACCCGGATGACCAGATCGGGCTCCTCGGAGAGGGCGGCCGGCGCGTGGCCCTCGGCGGCCCGGCGCTGGATCTCCTCCCACTGGCTCTGCAGCCGCTTCACGTCGCGGGCCAGCTCGTCCTCGCTCGCACCCTCGGCCGCGGTACGCACGATCACGCCCGCGCCGTCCGGCACCATCTTCTTGAGGATGTCGCGGAGCCGCTTGCGCTCGTTGTCGGGAAGCTTGCGGCTGATCCCGGACGCGTTGCCGTTGGGCACGTAGACCAGGTGCCGGCCGGAGAGCGCGATGTGGCTGGACAGCCGGGCGCCCTTGTGACCGATCGGGTCCTTGGTGACCTGCACCAGCACCGAGTCGCCGGAGCGCAGCGCCTGCTCGATCGAGCGGGCCCGCCCCTCGAGCCCGGTGGCGTCCCAGTTGACCTCGCCGGCGTAGAGCACCGCGTTGCGGCCCCGGCCGACGTCGACGAACGCCGCCTCCATGCTCGGCAGCACGTTCTGCACCTTGCCGAGGTAGACGTTGCCGACCATCGTGCCGGACGTGGCCCGGGCGACGTAGTGCTCGACCAGGATGCCGTCCTCGAGCACCGCGATCTGGGTGCGGTCGGACTTCTGCCGCACGACCATGACCCGGTCGACCGCCTCGCGGCGGGCCAGGAACTCCGACTCGCTCAGGATCGGCGGGCGGGTGCGGCGCTGCTCGCGGCCGTCCCGGCGGCGCTGGCGCTTGGCCTCGAGCCGGGTCGAACCGGAGACGCCCTGCACCTCGTCGCTGCGGCGCGGCTCGCGCACCCGCACGACGGTGTGCACGCCGTCCTCGATGCCGCCGGTCTCGCCGTCGCCGCTCGAGCCCTTGCGGCGGCGACGCCGGCGACGCCGGGTGACCCCGTCGCCCTCGTCGGACTCCTCGTCCTCCTCGGACTCCGGCTCGCCGTCGCCCTCGGACGCGGCGACAGCTTCGTCGCCCTCGTCTCCCTCGCCCTCGTCGGCCGGGCCCTTGCCACGACCCCGGCCCCGGCGGCCCCGGCGACGGCGGCGACGCCCGCCGGCCAGGTCGTCCTCGGAGTCGTCGTCGATGCCTTCCTCGACGTCGTCGGCCGACTCGTCGGCCTCGTCGACCGGCTCTTCGTCGGTCTCGACCGCGTCGACGGCCTCGGCCTCGATCGGCTCCTCGACCGCGGCGCCCCGGCGACGGCGACGGCTGCGGCGGGTGGCCTCGACCGGCTCGGCGACCTCGGCGACCGGCGCCTCGGCGAGCGTCTCGACCTCGGCCGGAGCCTCCTCGGCCGCCGCGCCACGGCGACGGCGGCGGCTCACCGGAGCCGCGGCGGCCTCGGCCTCGGCCGGGTCCGGCGGCATGAAGAGTACGGCCGGGGGCAGCGCGGCCCGGCGGCTGCGCGTACGCGAGGTGGGCTGTTCCTCGACGAAGTCGTCGTCGAGCGGGATGACCGCGACGATGGGGGCGCCCTCGGCGGCCTCCTCCTCGTCCGGCTCGTCCTCGGCCAGGGCCGCCTCGGGCGCGGCGCTGGTCTGCGTCGCGGCCGTCCGAGCGGCGGTGACGCGCTCGCTGTCGGGCCGGTCGACCCCGGCCGGCTCGACCGGAGTCGGGGGCGTCGTCTGCTCGACGAGCGGCTGGTCGGCGCCCGGTACCTCGTCGGCCGGCGCCGGAACGGCGGCCGCGGCCGCCTTCTTCCGGCGGCTGCGGGTGGCCTTGACCGGCTTCTCCGCGGCGGCCGCGGCACCCTCGGCGCCGGTGCTCGCGGCGACGTCGGTGCTCGCGGCGGTGTCGCTGCTCGCGGCGGTGCCAGTATTCGCTGGGGTGCCAGTGCTCGCGGCGATGTCAGTGCTCGCGGCTGCGCCCTCGGCGGACGCGGCCCAGGCAGCGGCGGGAGCAGTGGCCTTGCGGCGACTGCGGGCGGCCTTGACCGGCCTGGTCGGCACCTCGGCGTCGGCGCTATCGGCCGGGGCGCCGGCGGCCGGGGCGCTGGCGGCCGAGGCGCCGGCGTCGGCGGCCGACGGCACAGAGGCGCGGCCGATGGCCACGACTCCCGCGTCGGCGCTGCTCACGTCGCCGGAGGCGTCGAGCGGGGGTTCGGGCGGCGGCGCGGCCGCCTTGCGGCGGGTGGCGCGGGTGCGCCGCGCAGGGGTAGTGGTGCTCTCGGCGGTCTCGTCGGACGGGGTGGAAATCCCGTCCGGCTCGCCGCCCTGTTCGCCCGGGTTGACCGGGTGCTCGTTATCGAGCATGGGGCGCTCTCCAGTTCTGGCGGCCCCGGGCGCGTTGGAACGCTGCCACGCAGGGTCGCCGCAAGTTTTTCGGGCCCGACCGAAGGTTCGGACGAGCGGCCGAAGTCTGCCAGCGGGACGCCCACTGCCAAGCAGGCGACCTCCGACGGCGTCTCAGATCCCGGAAGGAAGAGATGCGCGATCCGCTTCCAACGGATCGACGATATCTCCCGCGGTGGTGAGAGTGCCTTGGGCCAGCCGGGTGACCCGTGAAGGGACCGGCGGCTCCAGGCCGGCCACCACGCGCAGGCCGGAGAGGACGTCATCGGGCCGAACGGCGGGTGTGACCTGCCGTACGACGAGGTCAATTATCGCACACGGTGCGGCGTCCGCCCCGCTAGGTAGGTCGGACTGCTCTTTCAGCGAGAGCCGGATCACTGCCGACCGGGCGTCGAAGGACCGCCGGCCCTGCTTCGTCATGCGCTCGACCAGCACTTCCTCGGCGGCGAGGAAGGCTTCGACGGCCTGCCGGGCGGTCTCCGGCTCGACCTCGGGCAGCTCGATCAGCCAGCTCGAGGCGTCGATCCGGTCGGCCAGGCTGCCCTCGCCGGCCACCACGGCCTCGAGCACGTCGAGCCCGGGCGAGAGGGCCGCGTCCAGGGCGACGCGCAACTCCTCCGGGTCGACCTCGGTCTGCAGCCCGATCTCCAGGTATTCCGCCTCGCTGCCGACTCCGGTGGGAGCGGCACTCGCGTACGAGATCTTGGGGTGTGGGGTGAAGCCCTGCGAGAACGCGATGGGCGCCGCCGCGCGCCGCAAGGCGCGCTCGAAGGCGCGAGCGAAGTCGCGATGCGAGGTGAAGCGCAGCGGGCCCCGCTTGGCATAGCGGATCCGGATCCGCTGGACGACCGGGGCCTGGCCGCCGACGGGCTGATTCTTGGGCGGAATGTCGTTTCTCCTAAGCGGGGACCCGCAGGTTGTTCACCGGGGTCAGGGGGAGCAGCTTCTTGCCGGTCGGGCCGATCTGGATCTCGGTGTCCATCGACGGGCAGACGCCGCAGTCGAAGCACGGGGTCCAGCGGCAGTCGTCCTGCTCGTATTCGCTGAGGGAGTCCTGCCAGTCCTGCCAGAGCCAGTCCTTGTCGAGCCCGGAGTCGAGGTGGTCCCAGGGGAGCACCTCGGCCTGGTCGCGCTCGCGGGTGGTGAACCAGTCGAGGTCGACGCCGAAGCCGGGGAGGACCTCGGCCGCCGCCTCGGTCCAGCGGGAGTAGGAAAAGTGCTCGCTCCAGCCGTCGAAACGTCCGCCTTTGTCCCAGACGCGCCGGATCACTGCCCCGACGCGGCGATCGCCCCGGGAAAGGAGCCCCTCGATCAGCGACGGCTCGCCGTCGTGATAGCGGTAGCCGATCGCCCGGCCCAGCGAACGGTCCGAGTTGATCTCCTGCTTGAGCATCTGGAGACGGGCGTCGATGACCTCGGGACGCGCCATCGCCGCCCACTGGAACGGGGTGTGCGGCTTGGGCACGAACCCGCCGATCGACACCGTGCAGCGGATGTCCTTGGTGCCGGCCGCCGCGCGACCCGCCTTGATCACCTCATGGGCCATCCGGCCGATCTGGAGCACGTCCTCGTCGGTCTCGGTCGGCAGGCCGCACATGAAGTAGAGCTTCACCTGCCGCCAGCCGTTGGTGTACGCCGTGACGACCGTCCGGATCAGGTCTTCCTCGGTCACCATCTTGTTGATGACCTTGCGGATGCGCTCCGAGCCGCCCTCCGGAGCGAAGGTCAGGCCGGTGCGGCGCCCGTTCTTCGACAGCTCCTGGGCCAGATCGATGTTGAACGCGTCGACCCGGGTCGACGGCAGCGACAGCGAGACGTTGGTGCCCGCGTATTGCTCGGCCAGGCCGGAGCACATGTCGCCGATCTCGGAGTGGTCGGCGCTCGACAGCGAGAGCAGGCCGACCTCGGAGAAGCCGGAGAACTCCAGCCCCTCGCGAACCATCTGGCCGACCGTGGTGATCGACCGCTCGCGGACCGGGCGGGTGATCATGCCGGCCTGGCAGAAGCGGCAGCCCCGGGTGCAGCCGCGGAAGATCTCCACCGCGTACCGCTCGTGGACCGTCTCGGCCAGCGGGACCAGGGGCTTCTTCGGGTACGGCCAGGCGTCCAGGTCCATCGTCGTGCGCTTGGCGACCCGGAACGGGACGTCGGGCCGGTTGGGCACGACGCGCTGAATGCGGCCGTCGGGCAGGTAGTCGACGTCGTAGAAGCGGGGGACGTAGATGCTCTCGGTGCGGGCCAGGCGCAGCAGCAGCTCGTCGCGGCCGCCCGGGCGCCCCTCGGCCTTCCACTCCCGGATGATGCCGGAGATCTCCAGCACCGCCTCCTCGCCGTCACCGAGCACGGCGGCGTCGATGAAGTCGGCGATCGGCTCCGGGTTGAAGCTGGCGTGCCCACCGGCGAGGACGACCGGGTCATCCATGGTGCGGTCGGCGGCCAGGATCGGGATGCCGGCCAGGTCGAGGGCGGTGAACAGGTTGGTGTAACCCAGCTCGGTGGAGAACGAGACGCCGAGCACGTCGAACGCGCGCACCGGGCGGTGGGCGTCGACGGTGAACTGCGGGACGCCGTGCTCGCGCATCAGCTGCTCGAGGTCGGGCCAGACCGCGTACGTCCGCTCGGCGAGCACGTCGGGCTGCTCGTTGAGCACCTCGTACAGGATCTGGACACCCTGGTTGGGAAGGCCGACCTCGTAGGCGTCCGGGTACATCAGGGCCCAGCGCACGGAAGCGGCGTCCCAGTCCTTGACGACGGCGCCGAGCTCGCCACCCACGTACTGGATGGGCTTGCTGACCCGCGGCAGCAGCTGCTCGAGCTGCGGGAAGACGGAACTCACGCTCATGGGAGTCCAGGGTACGCGGACTAACTCCCCAGCTCCGCCGCGGCCCGGTCCAGGTCGGTGGCCAGCAAATCATCGCGAAACGCGCACAACGTGAGCGTGATCCGGGCCGCTCCCCGATCGCCCACGACCAACCGGAACGGGGTGCCGCTCTGGCTCATGTCGCCGGCCAGCGCGTCGAGCAGCCGCACCCCGGCGCTGTCGAGGAACGAGACCCGGGTCAGGTCGATCAGCACCGCGCCGGCCGCCGAGGTGTGCCGGGCGATCGCGCGCCCGATGTCGTGCGCGTTGGCCAGGTCGATCTCGCCGGTGAGACGGACCAGCTCGGCCGAGCCGAGGCGGGAGAAGGTGACCCACTGATCCGTCGCCGCCGCCATCAAGCGTCCTCCCGCTTCCGCCGCATGGTCACCGTGGTGCCGTCGCTGCGATCGAACATGACCTGGTCCATCGACTGCCGGATGATCTGCAGGCCGCGCCCGCGGGACACGTCGGCCACCGGGCCCTGCCAGACGCCGTGGTCGCTGACCCGCACCTCGACCGAGTCGGCGGTCACCGTCGCGGTCACGTCGATCATGCCGAACGGGTCGTCGCGATAACCGTGCTCGATCGCGTTGGCGACCGCCTCCGAGCAGGCCAGCAGCACCGCGTCGCGGCAGACCGGGTCGACCTCGTGGGCGTCGAGCCAGCCTCGCAGATCGGCTCGCAGCAGCGCGATCTGCACCCGGTCGGCACCGATCGACCGCTCGATGCGCTCCTCGGTGCCCAGGGTCAGGCAGAGCAGGCAGACGTCGTCGGCGTGGTCGCGGCCGACCAGCGTGTCGGCCAGCCCCGCGGTCAGGCCCGGCAGCGGGGCGTCCCGGCGGCGGGCGAACTCGCGGGCCAGCACCTCGAAGCCCTTCTCGATCGAGCGGGCGCGGCGCTCGATGAGCCCGTCGGTGTAGAGCAGCAGACGGCTGCCGGCGCGCAGCCGCTGCCGGTGCTCGGTGCGCTTGGTGTCGCCGGCCCGCGAGCCGAGCGGCGCCGACCGGCCCTGCATCAGGTAGGCGGGGCCGCCGGTCGGCTCGTGCAGCAGCGGCGGCAGGTGGCCGGCGCAGGCGTACGTCAGGTCGCCGGTGGTCAGGTCGATCTCGGCGTAGGCGACCGTGGCCATCCGGGCCGCCTCGACCCGGTCGACGAACCGGTCGAGGCCCTCGATCAGCCGGGCCGGGCCCTCGGAGGCCGAGGCCAGGGCGCGGACCGCGCTGCGCAGCTGGCCCATCGTGGTAGCGGCCTCGATGCCCCGGCCGACCACGTCGCCGACCACCACGGCCAGCTTGTCGACGGTGATCAGGAAGGCGTCGAACCAGTCGCCGCCGACCTCGAGATCCTGAGCCGCCGCCTGGTAGTGGGTCTCGACCACGAACCGGGAGTCACCGCGCGGCAGATCGCTGGCGAGCAGGCTGCGCTGGAGCGTACGGGCGATCTGCCGCTCCTGCTCGTACAGCCGGGCGTTCTCCAGGGCCAGCCCGGCCCGGTACGCCAGGTCGGTGAGGAAGATCCGCTCGGTCGGGTCGCCCGGGCGCGAGTCGACCGTCCGCAGCGCGAGCGTGCCGAGCACCCGGCCGCGGGCGGTCAGCGGCAGCACCGCGCAGTCGAGCTTGTCGGTTTCGGACGGGAAGGCGGGCGCGCCGCTGGCCGCCACCGTGGCGATCCGGTCGGCGAGCAGGCCCGCGTCGGGTGCCGGGGCGCCCGCGTGCTCCTGGAGAACCAGGGCGTTGACCTGCAGTCGCACGTCGGCCCAGTCGGCGATCGCGGGCACCAGCCGCTCGACCAGCCGGCGGGCCCGCGGCAGCAGCCGGTGCTTCTCGTCGAGCACCCGGGTCGTCTCGGCCAGGAAGGTGATCCGGTCCTCCCGGCGGCGCTCCTCGTCGTACAGCCGGGCCCGGTCGAGTGCCTGGCCGGCCTGCTGGCCGAGGAGCCGCACGACCCGCAGTTCGTTGTCGGTCAGGCGGCGCTCCTCGGTGAAGCTGAACGCCAGCACGCCCAGCGTCTCGGCGAGGCCCTGCTCGTCGGCCGGGCCGGTGGTCAGCGGCAGCAGCACGACCGTGTTGCGGCCGGACCGGCGCATGGTCTCGGCCAGGTCGGGGAAGTGCTGCTCGGCCTCGGCGAGCGAGCCGACCACATGCAGGTCGCCGCGCTCGGCCACCCGGGCCACAGCCCGCGACGAGGACCGGGGCATGTCGGTCCAGTTGCCGGTCGTCGGGTCGGTCGAAGCCACCGCCATGATCTCGTCGCGCTCGCTGTCGATCAGATAGATGCTGGTGCTGACGGCCCCGAAGGCAGGCTCGGGCGCCCGCAGGACGGCCTCGGCCACCTCGGCCTCGGTCGGTGCGGCGGCCAGGTCGGCCACTATCTGCTGCAGTACGCGGACGCGCTGCTCCGACTCCTCGGCGGTGCGGCGGGCCGTGAGCAGCTCGTTTTCGTACCGCCGCCGGTCGGTCGCGTTGAACACCGTGGTGCGGATCGCCCGGGGGTGCCCGGACTCGCTGCGGCCGAGCCGCGAGTTGACCAGGGTGGGCAGCTCACGGCCGTCGGAGCAGACCACGTCGAACGCGATCTCGTGCACGTCGTCCTGCATGCGCAGCAGCGGCGCGTAGTGGGTCTCGTGGAACATCTGCCCGCCCGCGCTGAGCAGGTCGCGGAACCGGCGACGGCCGATCAGCTCGCCGCGGGCATAGCCGGTCCAGCTCAGGAAGGTCTGGTTGACCTTGACGATCGTCCCGTCGGGGAGCGTGGTGAGGTAGCCGCACGGGGCATGCTCGTACAGGTCGTCGGGATCGTCGTCCCAGGGCAGCCGCAGCTCCTGAGTCACGTCCGGCCCACCAGAGTCACTCACGATCCGCTTCGCTTCTAGAGCCAGGCCTTGATGGCGTCGACAGTCTCCTCCGGTGCGCTGAGGTTGGGGCAGTGCCCGGTCGCGTTCAGCCGCACGAGGGTGCTCCCCGGGGTGTGTTCGTGCACGTAGTCACCGACGAAGGCCGGCGCGATGACGTCGTCCGAGCACTGCAGGATCAGTGCCGGGGTGTGCAGCTTGAGAAGGTCGTCGCGGTTGTCGGAGAGGAACGTCACCCGCGCGAATTTCTTGGCGATCTCGGGATCGGTGCGGCAGAAGCTGTTGGTCAGCTCCTGGCCCAGCTCGGGCCGGTCCGCGTTGCCCATGATCACCGGCGCCATCTGGCTCGACCAGCCCAGATAGTTGCTGTCGAGGGAATCGAGCAGCGCGTCGATGTCGGCTCGCGTGAAACCGCCGGTGTATTCCTCGGCCGGCGCGTCGATGTAGCGCGGGGACGGGCCGATCAACACCAGCCTGGCGAAGCGCTCCGGCTCCCGGACGGCCGCGAGCACGCCGATCATGGCGCTCACCGAGTGGCCGACGAAGATCACGTCGGACAGATCGTTGTCGTGCAGGATCTCGAGGACGTCATCGGCGTAGCCGTCGAGGCTCGCATAACGGTCGTCGGAGTAGGCCGACAAGTCGGACTTGCCGCTGCCGACGTGGTCGAAAAGAACGAGCCGATGAGTGTCCGCGAAGGCCGGAGCCACGAAACGCCACATGTTCTGGTCGCAGCCATAACCGTGAGCGAACACCATCGGCGGACCGAGTGGATTCCCGGTCAACGTGACGGCATTTCTCTGTGTCGTTCTCATGTCCGGGTAACCATACGGCTCCCCGGCGTCTGGCACATCGCCCTCGTTGTCCGGCATTTGGGTCCGGTTTTCGGTCCCCCGGTTCCGGGAACCGCTGGCACACCCGCTCTAACCTGGCCCTAGACGCCCTCACCGGGGCAGCTAAGGAGATCGACGGATGGCTGACCAGCAGCCGGGCGACGAAGAGCCGGCAGCGGGGGAACCAGACGAGACCCGGGCCGCCGCGGGCGAGTCCCCGACCGCGACCGCGCCGGAGCGCTGGAGCGGATCGGCGGCGGTGCCACAACCGGGCCCGAAGAAGTCCCGCAACTCGCGGCGGGCCGCCCGGTTCGCCCGCGAGGACACGGCCGCGCCTTCCGCGCCGCCCGCGCCGCCCGCGCCTTCCGCGCCGGAGGAACGCGATCCCACCGCGGTGGACCCCCACGACTGGGCGTCGATGCCGCCGGTCGACCCGTGGGCCGACCAGGACACGCCGTGGGATCCCTATCCGCTGGGCGGCGATCCAGTGGGCGGCGATCCAGTGGGCGGCGATCCCGCCGCGGCCCTGCCGCCCGAGCCACCGCTGCCGCCGACCCGGCTCGACCGGCCGGCCCAGACCAGGATCGACGGTCCGCCGGCGGCCCCCGCTCCGGCCGCGCCGCCCCCGGCGGCCCAGCGGCCGGCGCCCCCGGCCCCTCCGAAGAAGAGCCGCTGGGGCCGCAAGCCGAAGCAGCCGGCCCCGACAAACCAGCCGGTCACCCGTGTCCGGCGCCCGGCGACCGCGAGCGAGCAGGTCAAGGGGCTGCCACCCCCGCCGCCCTGGATTCAGCGGCCGCCGCAGCGCCCGCTACCGCCCCCACGACGCCGCAAACGCCACTGGGGCCGCCGGTTCACGCTGTTCGGCCTCTTCGGGCTGCTCTGCTGCTGCGGCCTCCCGCTCGCCTACCTCAACTTCCCGGACGCCCGGCAATATCCGGTCAACGCGGTCCTGCCCGACTCGTTCCTCGACCTCAACAAACGCAACGACGACAGCAGCAAGGCGGCGGCGGCCAAGCTGGCCGACGAGTTGCGCGACGCGGGCGGCAAGACGTTCGCCGGGATCTACGGCGACGGTGACGGCAAGCGGATCACCGTCTTCGGAGTCACCGGCTGGCGGCTCGACCCGGCCCGCGACGTGCGGACGGAACTGGACCGGCTCTCCGACGAGTTCAGCCTCGGCGACGTGCAGTCGTTCGACACCGGCGCGTTCGGCGTCCACGAGGAGTGCGGGGTCGGCCGGACGGAAGGCAAAGCGGTCGTGGTGTGCGCCTGGGCCGATCACGGCAGCCTGGCGACCGTACTGCTGACCCGGCGCTCGCTCGACGAGAGCGCCCAGCTCGTCGCCCAGCTCCGCGGCGCCGTCCTGACCCCGGGCATCGCGAAGCCCTCGGGGGGAATCCCCAACCTGTGAACCGGGTCTAACCGCGGAAGAAATCGATCAGCAGCGGGGCCAGGACCTTGGGATCGACGTTGTGGTCCTGGCCGTCGAGCACCTGACACGACGCGTTGGGCAGCACCCCGGCCAGGGCGTCGGCGCCGTCGCGCATGAACCGGTCGCTCGCCCCGCCGGTCACCACCAGCACCGGCGCCGCGACGTCACCCCACTCGGCGCCCAGCGGGTGACCCGACATGGTCTCCCCGACCACCCGCCCGTCGTACGCCAGCGTGTGCGCGACCCCCTCGAGCGCCGGCCACAGCGGCCCGCCGCGCATCTGGTCGAGAACCGGGCCGGGCAGCCCGATCGCGTCGGTCATGAAGATGGTCAGCGCCTCGCCGGGCGAAGCCGCGTCGAGCCGGTCCACATAGTCGGCCGGCAGCGGCTCCCGGGAGTCGTCGACGATGATCGGCGGCTCGTAGACCGCCAGCTTGTGGATCTGCGGCAGCACCCGGGCCGACCGCAGCGCCAGCTGGCCGCCGGAGGACATGCCGAAGACGTACGCCGACCCGCCGGCCGCCCCGATCACCGCCTCGAGGTCCTCGACCTCGCGCTCGACCGCGTAGGGCAGGGTGTTTCCGCTGTCGCCGCGCCCGCGCCGGTCATAGCCGAACACGGTGAACCCGGCCGAGGCGAGCAGCACCTCGAGCTGCCCGGGGCCGCCGCCGCGGGTGCCCAGGGCCCCCGCGAACAGCACGACCGCCGGGCCGTCACCGGTCCGGTGGAACGCGATCGCCGTGCCGTCACGGGAGGTCACCGTCTCCATAGCGACAGCCTAGGCGTCCGGAGGCGACGCGTTCTTGGACGGCGCGTAACGCGGGACGTATTCCTGCCCGGTCAGCTTCTGGATCTCGGCCATCACCTCGTCGGTGAGGGCGCGCAGCGAGGTGCGGTCGTCGGCCCGGCCGGTCGTGTCGATCGGCTTGCCGTACTTGATCGTGATCTTGCCGCGGAACGGCATCGGATAGGGCTGGCCGATCGGCTGCACTCGCTCGGTGCCGATCGTGCCGACCGGAATGATCGGGACACCCGCGCCGACCGCGAGACGGGCCACCCCCGTACGCCCGCGGTAGAGCCGTCCGTCCGGAGAGCGGGTGCCCTCGGGGTAGACGGCGACGCAGTCGCCGCCCTGAAGCACCGGGATCGCGCCGTCGAACGCGGTGAGCGCGGCCCGCCCGCCGCCGCGGTTGACCGGGATCGCGCCGAGCCCGTTGAGGATCGTGCGGGAGAACCAGCCGTTGAACCCGGTGCCGGTGAAGTAGTCGGACTTGGCCCAGAAGGCGATGTGCCGCGGCACGGACGCGCCGAGGAAGAGCTCGTCGGCGACCGAAAGGTGGTTACCGGCGAAGATCAGGCCGCCGGTCTTGGGGATGTTTTCGCGTCCTTCGACGTGCGGCCGCCAGCCGAGCATCAGCGCAGGGCCGACGGTGACCTTGCCGATCGAGTAGAGCAGCGGCAACGCGGGTTCCTCCGGAGCGGGAAGTGCAAATGGTGGGGGGCGGGCATGAGGTTATCCGACCGCACGCCGGAAGTCCCTGCCCATCTCGGGTCGCCGCTCGGACATTCACCGCAGAGACGGCAAATGTCCGAGCGCCGGTCGCGCCACTCACACCGTACGGGTAACCGCCACCGTGACCTGCTCGCCGTCGCCGACCTCACCGGCGAAGCCCTCGTCCGAGCCGAAGGTCACCGACGTCGCCAGCGTCTCGCCGGCCACGAACTCGCCATGCGCCTCGACCGCGGCCCGCACCTCGGGCGACGCCGCGACGACCAGGGTGATCCGGTCCGAGACGTCGAGGCCGGCCTCGCGCCGGGCCTGCTGGACGACCCGGACGACATCCCGGGCGAGTCCCTCGGCGTACAGCACCGGGGTGACCGCGGTGTCGAGCACGACCACGCCCGCGCCACCGGCCACCGGGGCCGAGTTCGCCGTGTCGGCGGCGACGAGCTTCAGCTCGTATTCCCCCTCCTGCAGCGTGACCCCGGCCGCGACCGGCGCGCCGTCGACGAGCTCCCACTGACCGGCCTTGACCGCCTTGATCACCGCCTGGACCTGCTTGCCGACCCGCGGGCCGAGGGCCCGCGGGACCACGGTCAGCACCTGCTCGCAGTACGCGGCGACGTCGTCGGTGAAGACCACGTCCTTGACGTTGACCTCGTCCTTCAGCAGATCGGCGAAGCCGGCCAGGGCCGGGGCCTCGGCGGTGGCCACGACCAGACCGGCCAGCGGCAGGCGCACCCGCAGGGCCCGGGCCTTGCGCAGCGACAGCGCGGCCGAGGCGACGTCGCGGATCGCGTCCATCTCGTCGACCAGCTTGTGGTCGGCCGGGAAGGCGTCGCCGGACGGCCAGTCGGTCAGGTGGACCGAGCGGCCGCCGGTCAGGCCGCGCCAGATCTCCTCGGCGGTCAGCGGCGCGAGCGGCGCCACCACCCGGCAGAGGGTCTCGAGCACGGTGGCCAGGGTGTCGAACGCGTCCTCGTCGCCGGCCCAGAAGCGGTCGCGGGACCTCCTCACATACCAGTTGGTGAGGGCGTCGAGGTAGTCGCGCACCGTACCCGCCGCGCCCGAGATGTCATATTCGTCCATCTGCTTCTGGACGTCTTCGACGAGTTCGGCGGTCTTCGCCAGCACATACCGGTCGAGCAGGTGCGTCTGGTCCGTCCGGAACTTCGCCTCATAGCCGGAGGCGTTGGCGTAGAGGCTGTAGAAGTACCAGACGTTCCACAGCGGCAGCAGCACCTGGCGCACCGAGTCACGGATCGCCGTCTCGGTGACCGCCATGTCCCCACCCCGGAGCACCGGCGACGACATCAGCATCCAGCGCATCGCGTCCGAGCCGTACGTGTCGAAGACCCGGTACACGTCCGGATAGTTGCTCAGCGACTTCGACATCTTGCGCCCGTCGTCGCCCAGCAGGATGCCGTGGCTCAGACAGTTACGGAAGGCCGGCCGGTCGAAGAGCGCGGTCGCCAGCACGTGCATGGTGTAGAACCAGCCGCGCGTCTGACCGATGTACTCGACGATGAAGTCACCCGGGTAGTGGTGCTCGAACCAGTCCTTGTTCTCGAACGGGTAGTGCACCTGGGCGAACGGCATCGACCCCGACTCGAACCAGCAGTCGAGCACCTCCGGAACCCGGCGCATCGTCGACCGGCCGGTCGGGTCGTCCGGGTTGGGCCGCGTCAGCTCGTCGACGTACGGCCGGTGCAAGTCCGTGATCTCGACGCCGAAGTCCTTCGCCAGCTCCTCGAACGACCCGTACACGTCGACCCGCGGGTACTGCGGATCGTCCGACTTCCACACCGGGATCGGCGAACCCCAGAACCGGTTGCGCGAGATCGACCAGTCGCGGGCGTTGGCCAGCCACTTGCCGAACGAGCCGTCCTTGATGTGGGCCGGCGTCCAGGTGATCTCCTGGTTGAGCTCGACCATCCGGTCCCGGAACTTCGTCACCGCGACGAACCACGACGACACCGCCTTGTAGACCAGCGGGGTGTCGCAGCGCCAGCAGTGCGGGTAGGAGTGCGTGTAGCCCTCCTGCTTGAGCACCGCGCCCTTCTCCTTCAGCAGAGCGGTGATCGGCTTGTTGGCCTCGAAGACCTGCAGGCCCTGCCACGTCGGCACGATCGAGGTGAACCGGGTGTGCTCGTCCACGGTCACGATCGTCGGGATGCCGGCGGCGTTGCAGACGTTCTGGTCCTCCTCGCCGAACGCCGGGGCCTGGTGCACGACGCCGGTGCCGTCCTCGTCGCTGACATAGTCGGCCGCCAGCACCTGGAAGGCGTTCGGCCCGGCCTGCTCGACGAGGCTCTGTTGCCAAGGCATATGGGCGAACATCGGCGTATAACGCCGGCCCGCGAGATCCCTTCCTCTCACTGCCGCGACTTGCTCATAGCCTTCCAGCTCTTTCCCGTACGCGGCGACGCGCGAAGCCCCGACGATGAGCTTGTGGCCGTCCTTCTCCAGCACCGCGTACTCGATGTCCGGACCCACCGCCAGCGCGAGGTTCGACGGAAGCGTCCACGGCGTGGTAGTCCAGACCGCGATGTCTGCACCGTCTGTTACCGCCTCCGGCAATGAACCCGTCTCCAACCGGAAAGTCACGGTCAGCGCGGGGTCGGTCCGGTCGCGGTAGACGTCGTCCATCCGCGTCTCGGTGTTGGACAGCGGGGTCTCGCACCGGAAGCAGTACGCCAGCACCCGGAAACCCTCGTAGACCAGGCCCTTGTCGTGCAGCGTCTTGAACGCCCACATGACCGACTCCATGTAACCGGGGTCGAGGGTCTTGTAGTCGTTGCCGAAGTCGACCCAGCGGGCCTGCCGGGTGACGTAGCGCTCCCAGTCCTTGGTGTAGGCCAGCACCGACGTGCGGCAGGCCTCGTTGAACTTGTCGATGCCCAGCTCGACGATCTGCGCCTTGGTCGTGATGCCGAGCTCTTTCTCGGCCTTCACCTCGGCCGGCAGCCCGTGGGTGTCCCACCCGAACCGGCGCTCGACGTGCTTGCCCCGCATGCTCTGATAGCGCGGGACGACGTCCTTGACGTAGCCGGTGAAGAGGTGACCGTAGTGCGGCAGGCCGTTGGCGAACGGCGGGCCGTCGTAGAACACGAACTCGTTGGCGCCCCGCTCACCGGCCGGACGCGCGTCGACCGACGCCTCGAAGGTCCGGTCGGCCGCCCAGTGTTCGAGAACCGCGCGCTCGACGGCGGGCAGATCCGGGCTGGCCGGCACGCCGGTGGCATCGCTGTGCTTCGGGTAAGCCATCATGCTCCTCGCAGTTCTTCACGAAACTGCGAGGACGAGCGCACGCCCGCGGTACCACCTCGCTTGGCGGCCTTACGACCGCCCGCTCATTGCCCGGCTGTGGTGCGCGCGCCGGTGACGCCCGGATCTAGTGAGGCTCCGTGGTTTCCCGGCGCCCGTTCTTCCGGAGGCTCCCCGGTGATGGCCGGTTCATAGCCTGCGAGCATTACAACTCTACCGGCCCCGGCTACATGCCCGGAAACCATAATTCCAGCTCACGCTTCGCGCTCTCGGGAGAGTCCGACGCGTGCACCAGGTTCTCGCGATTCGACAGCGAGAAGTCGCCACGGATCGTGCCGGCCGCCGCCTTACGCCCGTCGGTCGACCCGATCATCGCCCGGACCACCTCGATCACGTCGTCGCCGGAGAGCACCAGCGCGGCCAGCGGGCCACTGGTCATGAACTCCTTGAGCGGCGGATAGAACGGCTTCTCGACGTGGTCGGCATAGTGCTGATCGGCGAGTTCCGCGTCCATCGTGCGCAGCACCAGCGCCTCGACGACCAGGCCTTTACGCTCGAACCGGGACAGGATCTCGCCGAGCAGACCGCGACGGACGGCATCCGGCTTGAGGAGCACGAGCGAGCGCTCGGTGGAGCTGGACACGGAAAGATCCTCCTGGGGAAGGGGCGACACGCGGTAGTCAGCCTATCGGTACCGGAAATCGGGCGAGCGCTAACACCGGGACTGCCGCACTTTCGCGAAGAGTCGACCGGGCAATAACCTGACGGGAACAACCAGGAGGTCCACAGTGGCGAACCAGGCCGGCCGTCCCATCGCCCCGGCGCGCAAGCTGGTGGCGTTGGTCATGGGCACGATCGCGGCCTTCTTGACGGTCTTCGGCATAGGCATGATGAGCTGGGCGGTCGTCGTCTTCGGCATCGCCCTGCTGGCCCTGTCGATCGCCCTCGGCATGGTCAACGTGGTCCGCCGCGGCGCCCGCGCCTGGGTCGCCGGCAACGCCGACGTCCAAGCCGTCTCCCCGCCGCCCACCTCGTCCTCGGCGGTCTACGGCCGCGCCGAGATCCAGGCCGTCATCGTCGCCCCCGGCCTGCCCACCTCCGAGGTGACCATCCGCGACCCCCGCGTCCCGGTCGCCAAGTGGCCGGTCATCGGCGACACCCTCCCGATCACGGTCGACGTCGACGACATGCGCCGCGTCAAAATCAACTGGGAAGAGGCGGGCGGCCGCCTCACCGGCGAAGACCCGCCACCGCCCCCCGCGACCGCCGCCCGCGAGACGGTCGACTACGGCGACCCGGAAGACGAACTCGACGACGACCTGCTGGGCGAGGTGGCCCCACCCCCGTGGCAGACCCGCCCCGACGACTGGGACCGCCCAGCCGACACGGTCGTGGTCCGCGACACCCCCGAGGGCCGCATAGTCGAGGGCGAACTGGTCGACCCGGCCGACGACATGCCCCTCCCCCGCCGAGCCGCCCGCGAAGACCTGGCCGACCAGGCCGGCGCCGCCAGCGACCCGGCCAACCCCGACCCGGACTACCCCCCGCCCCCGCCACCCGGCAGCACGACGTACCCACCCCCGCCCGAGCCGGCACCCTCCCCCGAGAGCCACTCGCCTTCAGCAGCGCCCCGAGGCCACTCCTCTCCGGCCAACCACGCAGGCCCAGCACCGTCCCCGGGCAGCACGAGTCCAACACCTCCGGCCGACTCCGCAGCTCCGGCACCGCCATCCGGCGCCCACACCCCGCCGCCCGACGCCGCCACCCCACCGCCCGACGCCGCGAACCCGCCGCCCGACGCCGCCACCCCATCGCCCGACGCCGCGAACCCGCCGCCCGAGGCCGCCAACCCGCCGCCCGGCGCCCCTTATCCGTCGCCCGCAGCCCCATATCCGTCGCCCGCGGCCTCTCCGAGCTCGACGCCGCCGTCCGCCTCCGCACCCGGCACCTCCGCCACAGGCCCGTCGTCCAGCGGAGGCACAGCCGCCGCAGCGGCATCCGGTTCCGCGGCAGGCGCCGCCACATCCCGCCACCGCCCCAGCCCCCACCCCCGAAACCAGGGCACGGCCACCGCGACGGCCGACCCCCGCACGGCCACCTACGCCGGGTCTTCCCACCGGCCCTCCGGAGGCGCGCCGTCCCACTCCCCAACCGCAACCCAAACCCGCGACGCGTTCACCCCACCCCCTCCCCCACCCGCCCAGCGCTCCCCCCACCCCGACGACGACCTGCTCACCGACATCCCCCTGGATGACCCCGACTCCCCTCAGCCGGGCCACCCCACCCAGTCCACCGAGCCATCCACCCCCACCGCGACCACCGAGCCATCCACCCCCACCGACACCACCCGCGCCACGGGCACACCCGCTGCCGCATCAGCCACCCAAGGGGCCGCCCCCATTCAACCCACCAACGAGCCAGGCAAGGCCGACACCACCCGCGCCACCGGCACATCCGGAACCGCACCGGCCGCCCCAGCGCCCGTCCCCACCCAGCCCACCGACGCGCCCGGCGAGGCCGACCCTGCGTCGGGTGCCGCCCAGGCGACCGACTTGCCGGGTGAGGACACACGTGCCACCGAAGAGGGCAACGGCTCCCCCAAACCCGGGCGAGGCACAGATATGGCCGGGTCGGCATGGGCCGCCGAACCCAGTCGGCCCCAGCCGGACGCCGAGCAGGCCGCCCCCGAGGAGAGCCCCGGCGTGGGCCGGCGATTCGCCGAGGCGGCCGGCGCGGCGGCCGCAGCCGGGGCCGCCTACATCGCGGGCCGCCGCTCGGCCCCGTCGCAGCGCACCGGCTCGACCCCGGAGTCCCCCGACGCGGCGGAGCAGACAGACACAGCAGGCTCCCGGCCTTCTCCGCGTCCCCACCCCGAACCGACCCGGGTGGCCCCAACCCCCTCGCCGACATCGTCCTACCCCACCGCACCGCAGCCGACGGCCCCACGACCGACCGCGCCGGAACCCACAAGCCAGCGCCCCACCGCTCCGGACGCCGTGCGCGACGACGAGATCGACCTCCCCTTGGACGCCGACCCCGACCTCCCCCCGGAGTCCACCCCCGCGGCCGCCGAGGCCCGCGCCGAAGACCTGATCGCACCCCCACCGGCCGACGACCCGATCGTCTCGTCCCCCGAGCCCATCCCGCCGGCCGCCGAGCCCGTCCCGCCGACCCCCGAGCAGTCCCCAACGGCCGGAGCGGCCGCCCCTCCGGCCCCCACCGCCTACGAGCCGCCCCAGCGGGTGTCCCCGGCAATGACCACCGACCCAGCGGCCCAGCCGGACGATTCCCCCACAGCCCAGTCCTCCAGCCCTTGGTCGAGGCCCGAGTCACCCGCCTCCCGCACGACCGACCCCACAACCTCCACCCGCTTCGCCACAAACGCGGCCCACGAATCCACCGTGCCCACCGAGTCCTTCGAGACCCAGCCCGCGCCCGGCGAGCCCCCCAAACACGGCGCCGGCGCCGTAGTGGCAGGCGCAGCCGCCGCAGTCGGCGCCGCCGTAGCAGCCGTCAAGCGCCTGGCCCACACCCAGGACCACACCGACCCAGCGCCGGAGCCGCCCCCCGCAACCTCCGAAGATCCGGCCACCGCCGCCCGCGAGTCAACCTCCACCGTCGACCCGGCAGCTTCGCGTGGGTCCACCGAAACCTCGGAAAGCGCCGCCGACCCAGCCGCACCCCAGGCCTTCCCAGCCCAATCCGCAACCGACGCGGCGGCAACTCAGGCTTTCGCAGCCGAACCCGCAGCCGACCCGGCCGCAACCCAGGCCTTCCCAGCCCAGCCCGCGACCGACCCGGCGGCAACCCAGGCCTTCCCAGCCGAACCCGCAGCCGACCCGGCCGCAACTCAAGCTCTCCCAGCCCAGCCCGCAACCGACCCAGCGGCAACCCAAGCCTTCCCAGCCCAACCCCCAGCCGACCCAGCAGCCGACGCTGTCGGAGCCGGGTCAGTCGCCGTGCCGACGCCGGCCGAGCGGACAACGGGCACGGCCAACACCGTCCAGCTGCCCAGCGTCCACCCGGAGCCGACAACTCCGACCGAGCCGGTCACCGCCGCCCCCACCGCGGCCCAGCCCTCGTCCGCAGGCCCTTCCGCAGCTGATGAGGCGGTTCCCACTGCGGCAGCGGCCGGCGCCGCGGCAGCAGCAGGCGCCGCAACAGGCGCAGGGTTCGCAGCAGGCGCCAGCACCCCAGCAAGCGCCACCACCCCAGCAAGCGCCAGCACCCCAGCAAGCGCCAGCACCCCAGCAGGCGCAAGCACCGCGGAAAGAACAGGCGCAGCAGGTGCCGGGCCGGCTCGGAGTGGGCAATCTCGGGCCGAGGGCAGCCCGTGGGCCGACCTGACCCAGGGCACCGAGCCGGACGAGCGGGCCGACGACCTGATCACCGCGTACCCGAGCGCGCGCCCGGGACCGGCCGGAGCCATTCACGGCGTCGGCATCACGATTCTGGTCACCGACCTGGACCGGTCGATCGTGTTCTACCGGGACCTGCTCGGCTTCTTCGTGATCGACAGTGGCGCGGGCAGTGCCGTGCTGGCGTCCGGCGACACGCGCCTGGTTTTGCGTACTGTCGACGGCCTTTCGTCGGAGGCCGGCCGCCTGATCTACCTCAATCTGGAGGTCGGCGACGTCGAGGCCATCTACGAGGAGCTCCGGTCGAAGGGTGTCGAGTTCCTCCACGCCCCGCGCCCGGTCAACCGGGGTGACCGGCTTGAACTGTGGTCGGCCACCTTCCTCGACCCGGACGGCCACAACATCGCCATCACTCAATGGCGCGCCATCCGCTGACGTCACTGCCCCGGCCGGCAACGGCCGGGGCGGTTCAGCCGAGGATCGACCGCCGCACGTACAGGGCGTAGCCCCAGGCCGCCCCGAAGATGGCGCCGACCAGGGTCAGCGACCAGTGGAAGTAGCCGCTGGCCAGCAACAGCACCTGCAGGACGGTGCCCGCGCTCCAGGCCCACGACCGCCGCATCATGCCGGTCAGCAGGAAGCACAGCACCGCCAGCGCGACGACCGTGCCGATCCCCCACCCGCTCAGATGGCCGCCCATGATCCGGATGGGCTGGATCGCCAGCAGGAGCACGATCCCTTCGAGCCCGAGCGTTGCCGCCCCGAGCCCTCGGACCGCCGCGGCCGGATTGCGGAGTCCCGACCGTGGCGCCTCCTCGTCGTCGGGGGGCGCGCCCGATGGGGTGGGAGGGGTAGTCATCGCTTCAGCAGCCTCCGCGCGTCGGCAACCGTCACCACCGAGCCGGTGATCAGCACGCCGACCCCGCTGAGTTCGCCTGACGCGTCCTCCTCGGCGATCACCACCGCCTCCTCGATCGCGTCCGGCATGTTGTGTGCCACCGTCACTCGATCCTCGCCGAAGATGTCGGTCGCCACCTGGGCCAGCTCTTCGACCGGCATCGAGCGCGGCGAGCTGTTCTGCGTCACCACGATCCGGGCCGCGGTCGGTTCGAGCAGGTCGAGCAGCCCCGACACGTCCTTGTCGGCCATCACCGCGACGACCGCGACGAGGTGCCGGAACGAGAACTCCTCCTCGAGTGCGGCCACCGTCGCCGCCATCCCGTGCGGGTTGTGGGCGCCGTCGAGCAGGATCGTCGGCGCGCTACGGACCCGTTCCAGGCGGCCCGGGGAGTCCACTTGCGCGAAGCCCTCGCGTACGAGCTCAAGCTCAAGTTGTTTCCCGGCGCCTGCGCCGAGGAAAGCCTCGACCGCCGCCAGGGCCAGCGCCGCGTTTTGTGCCTGATGGGCACCGAACAGCGGCAGGAAGACCTCCTCGTAGTGGCCGCCCAGCCCTTGCAGCCGCAGCACCTGGCCGCCGACCGCCTGGGTGCGCTCGATCACGCCGAACTCGCGGCCTTCGCGGGCCAGGGTCGCGCCCATCTCGGCGCAGCGCTCGAGGATCGGCCGCATGGCGTCCTCGGTCTGCAGCGCCGTGATCACCGTCGCGCCCTTGTGGATGATGCCGGCCTTGGCCCAGGCGATGTCCTCGATCGTGTCGCCGAGCCACTCGGTGTGGTCGAGCCCGATCGGGGTCATCACGCACACCCCGGCGTCGATCACGTTGGTCGCGTCTTCTTCGCCGCCGAGCCCGACCTCGACCACCGCGATGTCGACCGGCGCGTCGGCGAACGCCGCATAGGCCATCGCCGTGGTCATGTCGAAGTACGTCAGCGGCTCCGAGTTCCTCGCGTCGATCAGATCGGCGAGCGGGGCGACTTCCTGATAAACGGAGACCATCTGCTCTTCGGAGATCGGCTCGCCGTCGAGGCTGATGCGCTCGCGTACCGTCTCGAGGTGCGGGCTCGTGTATCGCCCGGTGTGCAGGCCGTGCGCCCGCAGCAACGCGTCGATCATGCGGGCCGTGCTGGTCTTGCCGTTGGTGCCGGTCAGGTGGATCGCCGGGTAGGCCCGCTGCGGGCTGCCCAGCACGTCCATCAGGTCGCGGATCTTCTGCATGTCGAAAGCCATGCGGGTGAAGCCGCGCCCGTCGAGCGCGGCTGTCACCTCGTTGTAGTCGCTCATGCTGTTGGCAACGCTTCGAGGGCCGCCGCAATTCGCGCCAGGTCGGACTCGGCGGCCGCCAGGCGGTCCTTCATCTTGGCGACGACCGCTTCCGGTGCTTTCGCGACAAAAGCCGAGTTGCCGAGCTTCGCCCGGGTCTGGACGGCTTCCTTCTCGGCCGCCGCCCGGTCCTTCTCGAGCCGGGCCCGCTCGGCCGCCACGTCGATCGTGCCGCGGGTGTCGAGGTCGACCGTGATGCCACCGGTCACCGCGAGCGTCGCCGTCGCGGTGAAGTCGGCGGACGGCCGGTCGAGCCGGGCCAGGGAGCGGATCAGTGACTCGTGGGTGTCGATGCCGACGTTGCCGAGGCCGGTGAGGGCCGCACTGACCCGCTGACTCGGCTTGAGCCCCTGGTCGGAGCGGAACCGCCGCACCTCGGTGACCAGCTTCTGCAGCGCGGCGAGCTCTTCCTCGGCCGCGTCGTCGACCAGCGCCGGGTCGGCGGCCGGCCAGGACGCCTTCATGACCGTTTCGCCGCCGGTGAGGGCGATCCACAGCTCCTCGGTGACGAACGGCATCACCGGGTGCAGCAGGCGCAGCAGCTGGTCGAGCACGTGCCCGAGCACCCGCCGCGTGGTCTCGCCGCCCGCCGAGAGGACCGGCTTCGACAGCTCGAGGTACCAGTCGCAGACGTCGTCCCACGCGAAGTGGTAGAGAGTGTCGCAGACCTTGGCGTATTCGTAGGACGCGAAATAGCCGTCGACCTCGCCGATCACATGCTGCAGCCGGGACAGGATCCACTTGTCGACGGCCGAGAGGTCTGACTTGTCGGGGAGAGACGAAGAGCGAGCGCCGTTGAGCAGGGCGAACCGGGTCGCATTCCAGAGCTTGTTAGCGAAATTCCGCGACCCCTGGCACCACTCTTCACTGATCGGAACATCCGACCCCGGATTGGCGCCGCGGGCCAGCGTGAACCGGGTGGCGTCGGCTCCATACCGCTCGATCCAGTCGAGCGGGTCGACCACGTTGCCGAACGACTTCGACATCTTCTTGCCGCGGCCGTCGCGCACCATGCCGTGCAGGTTGATCACGTTGAACGGCTGGACGCCGTCCATCGCGTAGAGCCCGAACATCATCATGCGGGCGACCCAGAAGAACAGGATGTCGTAGCCGGTGACCAGCACGCTGGTCGGATAGAACTTCTCCAGCTCCGCGGTCTGCGCCGGCCATCCCATGGTCGAGAACGGCCACAGTGCGGACGAGAACCAGGTGTCGAGCACGTCGTCGTCCTGACGGAAGCCGGCCGGCGGCTGCTCGTCGGGGCCGACGCAGACGACCTCACCGTCCGGTCCGTACCAGACGGGGATGCGGTGACCCCACCACAGCTGGCGCGAGATGCACCAGTCGTGCATGTTGTCGACCCAGGCGAAGTAGCGCTTGGACAGCTCGGCCGGCTCGATAGCCACCCGGCCGTCGCGCACGGCGTCGCCGGCCGCCCGGGCCAGCGGGGCCGTCTTGACGAACCACTGCAGCGACAGCCGCGGCTCGACCGTCGTCTCGCAGCGCGAGCAGTGCCCGACCGAGTGCACGTAGGGCCGCTTCTCGGCGACGATCCGGCCCTCTTCGCGCAGGGCGGCGACGATCGCGGGTCGCGCCTCGTAGCGGTCGAGTCCCTCGAACGGGCCGGGCACGGTGACCACCGCACGCTCGTCCATCATCGTGATCGTGGGCAGGTTGTGCCGCTGGCCGATCTCGAAGTCGTTGGGGTCGTGGGCCGGGGTCACCTTGACCGCGCCGGTGCCGAACGCCGGGTCGACGTGCTCGTCGGCCACGACCGGGATGCGGCGGCCGGTCAGCGGCAGCTCGACCTCGGTGCCGATCAGGTGCTTGTAGCGCTCGTCGTCGGGGTGCACGGCCACCGCGGTGTCGCCGAGCATCGTCTCGGCCCGGGTGGTGGCGACCACGATCGCGTTCGCCCCGTCGCCGTAGCGGATCGACACCAGCTCGCCGTCGTCGTCGGTGTGCTCCACCTCGATGTCGCTGAGCGCGGTCAGGCAGCGCGGGCACCAGTTGATGATGCGGTTAGCCCGGTAGATGAGCTCGTCGTCATACAGCCGTTTGAAGATCGTCTGGACGGCCCGCGACAGGCCCTCGTCCATCGTGAACCGTTCCCGGCTCCAGTCGACGGAGTCGCCCAGCCGGCGCATCTGCCCGAGAATGGCACCGCCCAGCTCGGCCTTCCACTGCCAGACCTTCTCGACGAACTTCTCGCGGCCCAGGTCGTGGCGGGACAGCTGCTGCCCGGCGAGCTGACGCTCGACGACGTTTTGCGTGGCGATGCCGGCGTGGTCCATGCCGGGCAGCCACAGCACCTCGAAGCCCTGCATCCGCTTCCGGCGGCTCAGCGCGTCTTGGATCGTGTGGTCGAGCGCGTGCCCGACGTGCAGCTGGCCGGTCACGTTGGGCGGCGGGATGACGATCGAGAACGCGGGCTTGTCACTCTTCGGGTCCGCCGTGAAGTAACCCTCCGATACCCAGGTCTCGTACCGCCGCTGCTCTACCTCGCCCGGCTGGTACTGGGCGGAGAGTTCACCGGCGGGCCGGCTGTCGGGGGTGCGGGTCTCCGTTGCATCGGTCACCCGACAAGTCTACGGAGGTGGAATTCGAAGCGGGAATTCGCACCTCCTTCTGTGGATAAGCGTTGCTAGGCTCGTCCGATGTCCGAAGCGCCCCACCAGTTCGACGAAGCCCGCCCGATCGAGATCGGCGAGTCGTTCGATCTCACCCCCAACGGTGACCAGGGCCGCGAGCAGGCGGAGCCGAAGCGCCACTCCCCGATCCGCCGCGTCGTCCTGCTGGCCCTGCTGGTGATCGCCCTGGCCGGCCTGGGCACGCTCGGCTACGCCGGCTGGCAGATCGGCACGCAGAAGGACGCCACGCTCAGCACCCCCGACCAGATCGGCACCCTGCGGCTCGACACCTCGGACAACGGCCAGCAGACCGCCGTCTACCTCCAGACCGCCCTCGACGCCGAGATCAACCTCAAGCAGACCGTGGGCGCCGTCTACGCCGACAGCGCCGGCCACAACGTCCTGTTCTTCGGCGGCACCGCCACCATCTGGAGCCCCGACGCCCAGCTCGACAACGCCTTCGGCCTGATCTCCGACAAGCAGGGCGCGGTCACCGGCCTCCACAAGGTCGACGCCGGCCGCTTGGGCGGCACGATGAAATGTGGCACCACCAAGTCCGACGACGGCGCGCTCGCGGTGTGCGGCTGGGCCGACCACGGCTCGCTCGCCGTAGCCATGTTCCCGAACCAACCGGAAGCCGCCGCGGCCACCCTGCTCCGCAGCATCCGGGACGCGGCGCAGAAAAGGCATTAACCCCTTTTTCCGTACGCCTCGTCCGCCGTCCCCAAACGCGCAACGTCCGAACCCGGCTTCGCCGCTGCCGCACGCCACCATGTGCCACTAAAGGCCGCAGCGCGCCTATCGTGCTATTGCAACTCCGGCCGGGGCCGCGTTCGAGTGGTCATCCACGGCGTCGAAAAGGTCGGTAAACGGCAGTAGGCCCACCCCCGCAGGGGTGGGCCTACTGTTCACGTTGAGTCCGGCGGTGTCCTACTCTCCCACACCCTCCCGAGTGCAGTA